>JAGQIY010000378.1 GCA_020430865.1 Myxococcales bacterium | reverse complement strand
GACCCTCGGGCCTCGAGGTCTGAGCTCGATCACCCCGCCCAGCGCCGTCCCCTCCACCGGCGACTCCGCAGCGGCCACGACCTTGGGCCGCCCAGAACCCAGCGGAGCGGCAACCGGCGTGCTCGCCCCCTGGAGCTTGGCGCCCACGTACACCCCGGCGAACGTGAGCATACCAAGGCCGACGAGCCGAGCCAGAGCCAGGGAGGCGCGAGTCGGCTTGAGCACGGCTGCGGGGCTCGTTTGCGGCACGCCGCGATGATAGCTTCGCGCGCGTGGTGGCGCGAACGAACCACGGCATCGTGCGTCTGGCCGCTGCGCTGGGCCTGATCGTCGGCTCGGGCTGCGATCGGACGACGAGCGCTGACGTCGATCCATCCGATCGAGCGAAGGCAGCAGCCAGTGCGAGCGCGGCCGCAGCGCCCGTGGCCGCAGCCTCAGCCAGCGTTCGAACCCCTGCTTCCGTGTTTGGGGGTGAGGTACCCAGCGCGGCGCCGAGCCAGGCGGCGCCCGCGGCCACCGCCATCTCCCGAGGCAAGGTCCCCACGTCCCTCAGCCAGAACCCACCCCACGCCATCAAGGGCGAGCCGCGCGGCCCCATCGACGTGTCACGAGACGGCAGCTGGCTGCGCCGCATGTCCCACGCCGCGATCACCAAGGCGACCCAGAACAAGGGCGGCTCCACCGTCACCATCCGTCTCTACTTCGAGGACGGTTACCGCGCGGTACTCAAGGCTGACCAGAAGAAGTCAGCCACCAACTACCGCTCGGAGATCGTCGCCTATCACCTGGACCGGCTGCTCGGCTGCGGACGCACGGCGCCAGTCGTCGGACGAACGCTGCCTCGCGCGGCGCTGCGGAGACTCCTGGAAGCGAGCGGGACCGACCCCACGTTCCTCACGCGCTTCGACGCAGAACTGAACGAGCCGCAGCCCGATACCATCCGTGGCGCGGTGATCGCCTGGCACGAGAAACGCCTCCACTCCCTCGAGGTCCCGCGCGCCTGGCCGAAATGGCTGGGGACCGGAACGGGCGAGACGCAGCCAACGCCAGGCAACCAACCAATCCCCAAGGAAATCACTCGACAGCTCTCCGCTCTGGAGGAGCTGACCGCGTTCGACTACCTGCTGGACAACACCGACCGCTGGTCAGGCGGGAACACCCTGCTGCTCGGACCCGGTGGCCCGATGATCTTCCTGGACAACGGCGCTGGCTTCGCGGACTGGCGCATGCAGCGCAAGCTCGCCTTGGACGCCGACCTGAACCGGCTGTGTGCGTTCCCGGAGGGCCTGGTGGAGAACCTGCGTGCGCTGGGACCGGGCGTCCCGCCAGCGCAACGCTTGAGCAAGCGTCTGGAACGCTCCCTCGCCAGGGACCCGCTGGCTCCGCTGCTCAGCGACGAGCACCTGGCGGCGCTGGACTGGCGCTTGGCGCGCCTGCTGGCACACATCGAAGCCTGTCGAAGATGAGGCGTGCGCCCGCTGGCAGGGTGCTGAAGGATCTAGGGCAAACAGAAGCTCATCGGATCGTAGGCCTCACCCGGCTTGCACTTCGCCAGCGCGCCGCCGTTGCGCGCAATAGGAGCAGTTGGGCCCTTCGTCCCAGCGCGCGCTCGCGGCTTCGCCGCCGCCGTGGAGTCGCCGGCCAATGATAGCTGGCGCTGGGCATCGTCACGCTGTCGCTTCAGGCGCGCGCTCTCGGCCTGCTCCGTCTGCAGCTGAGCCTTCACGTCGTCCAGATCCTCGCGGAGTCGTTTTGCGTCGGTCTTCTTGGTGTCGAGCTGTCGTTGGAGTCGAGCGACCGCCTCGCTATGCTCGGGCTCGAGCTTGCCGAAGTACAGCCCGAACGTCCCACTGGTCAGCAGGATCGCCAAGCCGGCGAGCAGGCTCGCGGCGACCTTGGCGACCCGGTTCTCATTATCCGCACGGATCTCGGCAAGACGCACCTCGTGGGCCCGCTCCGCCTCCGCGACGGCCAGCTGCGCGCGCAGCTTCGACTCCAGGACGACGCGCTCACACTCGGCGCGCTTCAGCGCCTCCAGGCGCGCCTGCTCCTCTGCCCTGCGGAGCTGCTCAGCCTCGCGGCGCGCGGCTTGCGCCTCGGTGCGGCGCTTCTCCGCGTCTCGCTGCCGCTGCTCCTCGAGGACTCGGCGCTGATGCTGCTCGGCCAGCCGCCGTTCGCGTTCGATCAACTCGCGATCAGCGCGCTCCTTTTCCATGCGCTGCAGACTCTTGAGTGAAAACAGCAGTGAGTCTTCCCTGAGTAGATCCGCCATGCCTCAAAGCCTCCGTTCGTGATGGACACGGCTCGTCGCGCGGGCTTGGCTGGTTTGTGCGCCGTGGGGGTCGCTACCAGAGCAGCTCCCAGCTCACGTGGGCGCTGCGTCCCGGCTGTGGCTGGCCGAGCAGGTCGAACTGGCGCGTCCCGAACAGGTTCCGCAGCGCGCCGCGCAGGAGCACGTGGTCGTCCTCGAAGCCCAGCTCGGCCTCCAGGTCCCAGCGCAGCTGCTCGGGGACCACCACCAGGCCCGCCGGGTCGGCGAACTTCGACGAGCGGTAGACCGTCCCGAGGACCAACGCCGAGCGGGGAAGCCGACCGGTCGCCGGCGCGCACAAGGCCAGACGCGAAGCCGCGGTCAACCGCGCGTGATAAGGCAAGAGGTCGTTGGTCACCGCACGATCCGCGCTGGTATCGCGAGGATCTTGCAGGGTCACGCTGCTGACCCAGCGCAGCCACTGGGCATAGCGGGCTTCGAGCGTCAGCTCCAGACCCAGCACCCGCGCGCTCGCGACGTTGAACGGCGTCACGACCCCGAACGTCGAGCGGCGGTAGGCGATCAGATCCCGCGACCAGCGAGCGAACGCGAACGAGTCGACGGCCAGGCTCAGACCGCGAGGGCTCCCCACGCCGACCCGCGTGCCGACGTCCATGCCTTCGCCGCGTTCGGCGACTAGCTGATCGTTTCCGCGCACCAGCGCGCTCAACCCGAACAGCTCGCCCAGCGTGGGGCGGCGGGTGAAGTGCCCGGCGTTCAGCAGCACGCTCACGGACTCGCTGGCGTGATAGACCACACCGAAGCGCCCCTCGGGCTCGAGGTCATCACTCCCAGTGGACACATCGGAGAGGCTCGCGTCGGAACGCGTGGAGATTAGCGGAAGCGCGCCGCCCAGCCGGTACTCGAGGCGGTCGCCTTGCGACAGCGCCAGCTCCAGCGCCGGCCGCGCGGCGAAGCGCTCGGCAGCGCTGGTCTCGGCGCCACGCACGACGAGCGAGTCCCGGGCCAGATCGAGCTGACCCGATAGATCGACCGCAGCACGTCCCCACTCGAGACGCACTCGCTGTTGCACCCGGCTCCCCACGTTCTGGGCGCCGCGCGGACCGACCCCGATCTCCGAGCGCGGATCCGTGACGAGCTCTCGGCTCTCGAGCAGCTGCGTCGCCAGCTCGATCTCGCAGCGCTTGCCAGATGACGCATTGCCGCACGGCACCTTACCGGAGATCCCACCCAGCAGCCTCTGGCGGCGCGAGCGCGCCGCCATGGCGGGAACGCTGGCCAGGCCGGTGACCCCCTGCTCCCGCGTGAAGGCATTCACCAGAGTGAGCACACGCGCGCCGCTCCGGGAACGCTGCAACCCGACCGCCCAGGCATCCCAGTCCGAGTAGTCCGCGTTCGCACGTGTGCGCTCGATGTCGTCACCTTCGTCGAAGGCGGTACCTCGGTCGTCGATGTACGTGTAGTCGTTGTCGGCGCGACTGAGGCGCACACCGAACAGCGCACCCGAGCGCCACTCTTCGCCCCGCCGAGAGACCACCTCACCCCTGCCCCAGACGCTCTCCTCGCCGAAGCTACCGACACCCAACCCAGCGCCAACCAGATTTCTTCTGGGAAATCTTGGCTCCAGGAATACAGCACCGCCCATGCCGTATGCGTCCGCGGAGGCCGGCGTACTCCCGCGGAAGACCTCCACGCGATCGAGAATCCACAAGGGTAGACTGGCGAGATCCGCGGCGCCGGTGATCTCGTCGTTCATGCGCAGCGGTCCGAGGTAGACGGGCACTTGGGCGGCGGTGGAGCCACGCAGTGACAAGGTCGTGCGGTCCGAGGCTGCGCCGCTACGCGCGACTTCGGCCCCGCTCACCCGCTCCAGCACGTCCCCTGCGCTGACTCCTGGTGCCTTCAGCTCGTCGTCTCGCAGCACCTGACTGGCGGCGCTGGGATCACGCGACGAGCGGGCGCTGCGCGCGCCCTGCACCACGACGTCACCGCTCTGGGCGCGCGCCTCGGTCACCCAGGCAACCACGCCGCAAGAAAGCGCGAGCGTCAGCAGGCAGAGACGGGACGGAGACATCATGAGCAGCCTCGCGCCCAGCGAGCGCGCCTCTGCCGTCTAGCGCGAGCGGGAGCGCCGCGGCAAGCTGGGCCTCCTCCAGCAGGCTGCTGAGAACCTGCGCTTTCCAGAGCGACGATCGGTTCAACGCCCGCGCCCGCAGGGGCGGGCGAGGCTTGCAGCGAACCTTGGAGACAGGACGCTAGAGGCCGAGCTGCTGCGCGATGATCACCTTCATGATCTCGTTCGTGCCGGCGAAGATGCGCTGCACACGGGCGTCCATGTACGCGCGCGTCACCGGGTACTCCAGCATGTAACCGTAGCCACCGAAGAGCTGCAGGCACTCGTCAACGACGCGACCGAGCATCTCGGTTTGCCACAGCTTGGCCATCGAGCACTCCTTGACCAGGTGCTCCCCGGCCACGTGATCCGCGATCAGACGATCGAGGAACGCCCGACCGACTTCGACCTCCGTGGCGCACTCGGCGAGCTTGAACTTGGTGTTCTGGAACTTGCTCAGTGGCTTCCCGAAGGCGGTGCGCTCCTTGACGTAGGTCAGCGTATCCGCGAGGACCTGCTCGGCGCTGGCCTGCGAACCAATCGCGACCACCAGGCGCTCCTGCTGGAGCTTCCGCGTCAGCATCAAGAAGCCCATGCCTTCTTCGCCGAGCAGGGCGCTCGCAGGCACTCGACAGTCCTCGAAGTGGAGCTCCGAGGTGTCCTGGCTGGCCATGCCCATCTTCTTGAGCTTCTGCCCCTTGACGAAGCCCTTGGTTCCAGAATCCACAAGGAAAAGTGAGAGAGCCTGATGGCGATTCGACGGATCCAGGTCGGTCTTGGCTGCGACGATGCAGACATCGCAGAGGATGCCATTCGAGATGAACGTCTTCGAACCGTTGATCACGTAGGAATCGCCGTCCTTCACCGCGCTGGTCTGGATGCCGTTCAGATCGGAGCCCGTGCCGGGCTCGGTCATCGCGATCGCCGTGATCACTTCGCCGCTCGCGCACCCTGGGAGGTAGCGCTGCTTCTGCTCGGGACTGCCAAACTCGTGGATATAGGGCGTGACGATGTCGCTGTGGAGCCCCATCGCGAAGCCCGACTCGTAGGCGCGCGCGAGTTGCTCGATCACGATCGCGGAGTGGATGAAGTCGCCCCCCGCGCCGCCGTGCTCTTCTTCGAGCCAAGGGCACAGGAACCCGCCCGCGCCTGCAGCCAGCCAGGTCTCGCGATCCACCATTCCTCGCTCCGCCCAGCCGCTCTGCTTGGGCATCACCTCGCGCTCGATGAACGTGCGAAAGGCTCGCTCGAAAATCTGGTGTTCTTCACTCAGCAGGCTTCGCTTCACGCTGGGCTCCTTCTCGCGGTTCAACCGGCCGCGATGGCCCAGGATAGCAAAGTCGTGGCGCGTTCGAGGATCCGCCGGCGCCAGCCAGCTGGAGCGACGATCCAGAAGGTTCAGCTCGCCTTGCTGGAGCTCTGCTCCGCCAGTCGTCGATACAGCGTCGCCCGTCCGATGCCCAAGAGCCGCGCCGCGTGACCGACGTTGCCCTCGGCGGCCTTCAACGCGTGAGCAATGGCGCGCCGCTCCAGCTCCCGCAAGGGCACGACGTCGTCGTTCGACGCGGGTTCGAACAGGCCACTCTCACGCTCCACCTCCTCGAATGATTGCCTTACGGCAACGGGTAGATCCGAGAGCTTGATGCTCGAACCGTCACTGGCGAGGATCGCCCGCTGCACCACTTGACTCAGCTCGTGCACGTTGCCAGGCCAGCCATAGGCCAGCAGCGCCTCGAGCGCGCTCGCAGAGACGCGCGGCGGAGACCTCCCGGTGTCGAGGGCGAGGCGCCGCACCCAGTACGACAGGAGCTCGGGGATGTCGTCGGCGCGCTCGCGCAGCGGCGGGAGCACCAGCGAGGGTCCCCCGAGCAACGCCGCCAGCGGCTCACACAGCTGCCCCGTGCGCGCCAGCACGGAGAGCTCCACGCTGCTGCTACACACGAGCCGAGGCAGCGCGCGGCGCTCGAAGGGCACGATCTGAGCAGACACGTCTGCTGCCGCCCGCCAGCCACCGCTGGGACGCTTCGAGCTCCGAGGCGCTGGCTCCGTGGCCAGCGCATCCGCCAGCTCTTGCTGCGCCTCGGCCGCGAGCCAGCCGACGTCGTGAATGAACAGCACACCACCCGACGCGCGGGCGAACAGGCTATCCGCCGAGCCTTGCTCGTCTCCAAAGAGCTCCTCGAAGTGACGGCTCGGAGGCAGCTCCGCGCAGCTGAAGGTCACGAACGCTTGCCCAGACCTCGGGCCTCGCACGTGAATGAAGCGAGCCAGTGCGGCACGCCCGCTCCCCGCCTCGCCTATCAACAAAACGGGAGTTTCTCCGTGGATTTGTACGTCAACTTCGGTCAACAGGTTCTTGACCGCCGGGCTGCGACCCCACAGCGCGGGAGGCAAGTCCGCGGCACCGCAGACTGCCCGCACGCGGGACTTCAGCTGCCAGACCTCCACCGCACGGCGTACGCGGAGCAAGACTTGTTCTCGACACAGCGGCTTGGCGAGGGTGTCGTAGGCGCCGCAACCCAGCGCGCGAGCGCTGGCGTCTGGCGCGGGGAGCGAGCTGATGAGCAGCGCCGGGCGGTCGGGGTCTCGGCTCCTCAGCGCGCCGATGAGTGCGTCGCCAGTGGTATCCGGCAGGGTGAGGCTGATGCAGTAGATGTCCGGCAAGACGGGTCGAGCGAGCAACTCCGCCGCCGAGGCGAGCTCCAGGACGTCATAACCCGTGGCCTCGAGCCACAACCTGAGCAACTCCCGCGAAAGCGGGTCCTCGTCCACCAACGCCACGCAAGGGACCACCATGTCCTTGGAGATCGGTTGCGTAGGTCGTCCCTTGAGGAGTTTGTTTGGGGGGAGGGCGCAGCGAGCGGCTCCAGGAGCGGAGAAGAACACTAGAGCACGACGTTCGGCTCGAAGCGCGGCCCATGGAGCGTCGCCAGTCGACTCAGCCGACGCTGCACTTTCTGCTCGCCGAGCCGCGCCGCATAGCTCAGTGGGCCCCCGCGATACGCCGGGAACCCCATGCCCCAAACCGCCGCGAGGTCCGCCAACTCGGCGCGCGCCACGACGCCCTCTTGCAGGGCCGCTCGGGCTTCCTCCACCAGACGCAGCACCAGCCGCTCGACGGGCACCGGGGTTGCCAACCGCGACCAGCGGCGCCGCCTCGGTTGTGCTTCGAGCAACGCCTCCAGACGCGCAGGCGCGGGGAAGCGGCGGGAGGAACGGAGAAATCCGACGGCCACCAGGTCCGAGAACGTGCGCTGCCCAAGCCGGTCCAGCAGCTGGGATGGCCCCAGCTCGAATCCCCAGTTACGCGCCGCCAGATCCACGTCCGACAGCGCGTAGCCTTCACGCCCAAGCTCGAGCGCCTCCACGATGAACGCCGTGACCAGGCGCAGGCAGAGGCCCGGCGCCACGTCGGCCACCGGAACCACGCGGTAGCCGAGCGCGCTCAGGACGCGACCGATGGTCATCGTCGCCGTTGGTTCGCCGCTCACCAGCTCGACGTAGGCGCGCTCATGCACGAGTCCCAGGTGCAGGCCCACGAGCGGCACCCGACCCACACTGCCAGAGGCGAGACGGCTGAGTTCTAGAGTGCTGCTGGTGGTCACCAGCGTCGCTTCCGACGAGGACCGCAGCAGGTGGGTGGCCACCTGCTCGAGCAGCCTGCGCTTGACCACCGCCTCCTCCGCGATCGCCTCGATGACCACTTCGAAGCTGCCCAGCCGTGTGAGCTCCGCGGTGTGGGTCATGTGCCCCATCGCACGCTCGAGGGAAACGCCGTCCAGCCCGGCTCGCCGCAGCTGCTCATGGACCCGACGCACGCCACGCAGCAAGCCAGTCTCGTCTCGCTCCATCAGTCGCACGACGCCACCAGCCAGCAGGCTCCGCCGCGCGAGCTCCGAGCCAACGCGTCCGCCACCGATCAACGCCAGGCGTGGGGGAGCGCCAGCGCTTGGGGCCCGCTCCTCGAGCACTCGAGCGAGACCTCTCAGGGCCGCGCTCTGCTCCCCGCACACCAGGCGTGAGAAGCACCGAAACGCGGCGTCGGAGGCTCTTCGTGGGTCACGACTCCAGAACGCGCTCCGCACCAGACCGTGCAGCGCCTGAGCGACGTCGCTGCGTGCGTCCACCGGATACCCGCGCGGCGGCAGCCGCGCGTGTCCGCGGAGCCAGTGACGCAGGACCCCTAGACGCTCCAGACGCGGCCTGCGGATCCATTGCCTCGCGGTACCGACTAGCGCGTCCACCGGCAGGCAGCCATCGACCAGGCCCAGCTCCGCGGCGACCTCTCCCGCGATCAGTTGTCCGTGGAGCAGATGCTCGAGCGCGCCCAAGGCTCCCAGCCGGAGCACCAGCGCACCGACACCTCCAAGCGCCGGCACCACGCCCAAGGTCGCTCCGTCCAGGCCCACGCGCAGCGCGGGGGCCACGAGGACCCGCTGACAGGCAAGGGCCAGCTCCAGGTTGGGACCGCGCAGCTCCCGCTCGACGACCGCGACCGTCCGCAAGGCCGTGTCCCGTAGACGAGCAACCAGGCGCTCCGCCTCGCCGAGCGCAGCCTCCGCCTGTCCACGGCTGGAGAAGCTGTCCAGCCGCTCCACGTCGAGCAGCGGCGGCGCTGGCGAGGCGCAGAACCTCACCACGAGTCCGCTGACCTTCGCCTGCTCGCACAGCTCGACGCGCGCGAGGAGCTCGCCCGCATGAGCGCCATCGAGTAGCTCGAACTCAGGGCCGAGCACCACCTCCATCGCGCCGCCGTCCAGACGCACGGCGGGACCGACGGAGTCGGGGGACTCCACCGTGCGCGGCTGCGCGGAGCTCATCGCGACACCTCCAGGGCCATCGCGGTGGTCGCCCTCTCCCCCCCGAACAAGCACAAACCGACACCACCACCGCGGCGCCTCAGCTCATGCAGGAGCTGGGTGATCTGACGCGGAAACGTCGCGCATCCCGCGTCACCGAACGCGACGCTGTCGCCAGTCACGTTCAGACGATCCGCCACCTCCAGCCACTCGACCCCGCCCGCGAGCAGGCCTCGCTTCAACGCCTCCGCGTAGCCCGGTGTGTGGGTCAGCTCCACCAGCAGGGGCTCCCGGCCCTCGAGCACCTCCAGCGCAAACTCAGCCAAGGCTGCGTCCGTGGGGGCGATGCTCTCGCTCGCCATCGAACGCATCCAGCCCAGAGGAGAGAGAGCGCGCGCTTCGACCTCGGCGCTCGTAGCCAGTAGCAGCCCAGCCACGCCGAAGCTCTTCGCTGTCTCTTCTCGGAGTTGTTTGCGCAGCTCGTCCTCGACCACCAACTCGTTACCCCGAGGTACCACGACAGGCATGACCTGGTCCTCGAAGCGACCTTCGCCCCATGCGCGCGCAGCCAGGCCGTAGCTACGCAACGCTTCCTGGACCTCGAAGTGCCGCTCCGCACGACCCATGGCGCGCACGAGTGAGCCACGGAGACCCCAGATCGCGTCCCAGAGTCGCCACCACAGGCGCTCCGGCGCACCTCTGTGGTGGAGCCGAGCGCCGAGCAACGCGCCCACGCCTACGCCACCGCTCTGGAGCGCCTCGACCAGCGAATCCAGGGCCTGCAGGTCATCCTGCGCGCCGGGCAAATATTGCCGCACGGCAACATCAGGAGCACAAACCGAGCGCCGCAAGACCTCCCGAGCGTCGAGACCGAGGGCATCCTCTGCCTCGAGGCTGAGCACGAGGAGCTGGAGCGCTCCGCTGGCCAGCTCGGCGCGCTCGAGCAGCTCGCTCAGCACACCTCCCAGCAGCGTCTCCGCGTCCACGCTGTCCAAGGCCCCCCCCGCGCGCACGAAAGGAGTCCGCAGACCGGCGACCACGGCCAGCGGCTCAGCGAGGGGTTGCTTCGCCATGACCGACTACTGTTAGGCATCCTAACGCGACGTGTCAACTGACCCACGCAGCCGCGGGGAGCGGCGGCCATGCGGCAAAGTTGTTGCGGCGAGCGCTTCCCATGCGGGCTATAAGCCCCACGTGAACGCCGAGCGGCCGCGCACCCTCACCGCCTATCTCATCATGCTGTGGGGCGTCTTGGGCGTGGTCGCGTTCCTCAGCCAGGCCATCTATCGCCTTGCCCCGCTGGCCTGGGAGCCGCTCAGAGAGCGGAGCCTGACCGAGCTCCAGGCGGCCTTGTACGTGGGCTGGTTGCTGGTCAGCGCCTACGCCGAGGGCTATCGCGGTTTCCAGAAACGGTTCAGCCCCAAGGTCGTCGGCCGCGCCCTGCACCTCGCAGCGAATCCGCGGCCACTCCACGTGCTGTTCGCGCCGGCGTTCTGCATGGCGTACTTCCACGCCACCAAGCGCGGTCTGCTCACGGCCTGGGGTGTGAGCAGCATGATCGTGATCCTGGTGGTGCTGGTGCGCAACGTGCCCCAACCCTGGCGCGGAATCATCGATGGAGGTGTTGTGCTCGGGCTGACCTGGGGCGTCGTGTCGCTGCTCTATCACGCCTGGGTCGGCCTCCGCGGCGGCATCGTGGACGTGGCCATCGAGGTGCCTCTGCATCGCTCGAGCGCGGAGCGAGCCTGAGACGCTATCACTGCACGGATACGCGCTGCACGTCCGATTCCTCAGGGAAATTGAGGTCCGCCGAGTCGTGCAGGCTGGGACGCGCCGCGCGGAGTCGAGCGTGGCTCTCGGTCTCGGTCGGTCCGAAGCTCACGGACACATCGCAGGCAGAGCCGAGGACCTCGCACAGTGCGCCGGCCAGAGCGAAGAGATCGCGTTGAGCTGCGGCGGAGCAGCCAGGAGGCGCAGCTAGCACGAAGCGAGCGCCCGCGCTGACGCAGACCTGAGCCAGACGCTTCGCGAGCCCGATGCGCGACTTGGCGGGAGCCTCCAGCACGTCAGCCGTCGAGAGCACGACGTGCGCGAGGCGAGCCCGCTGCTTCGAGAGCTCCGCGGGCAGGGTCTTGAGGCGCCGGCTCACGCGTTCGCTGAACCGGCTGTCCGCTTCTCCCTGGCTCTGAGCGATGGCGATGACCGCCGGGGGAGCGTCCGCTGGCTGGGCCGACACGAACTGACACGCCGCATGCCACTCAGGCCAAATCGCGCCTTCTTCCAAGACGACTAGTGTGAGCTGTGCCTGAGATTCCATGCCGAGAGAACCCACCCTACCCGCAACCTATTCCGCAGCACCAGTGACGCTTTGGTCTTCCGGTCGTGTCGCCGAGCCCGCGTACCGAGACCCCCGAATTCATAGGGTCAACTCGTTCAACCAACCAGCCGACCTCGGAACTCGTGTTCGATATTTCTGCGACGGACCCGCTGTCCACGCCGCGAACATCACGCGGGAGCCGCACCGGTTGAACCAGTTGCCGACTCGTCTCGAGCGTCCGGATGCGTTTCGTTGGGGGGTGAGGCGCGTCTGATGCGCGGCGTGACCGCCCCACACCTGCGTCGGGCTTCAGATGTTGAGCGGTCGCTTGTCGACGGAGAGCGCTGCCTCTTTCACCGCCTCCGCCAGCGTCGGGTGCGCGTGACAGGTGCGAGCGATGTCCTCGCTGCTGGCACCGAACTCGATCGCAGCCGCGCACTCGGCGATCAGATCGCCGGCGTGCGCGCCAATGATGTGAACCCCGAGCACGCGATCCGTCTCGGCGTGGGCCAGCATCTTCACGCGCCCCTCGGTGTGACCGATCGCACGCGCACGGCTGTTGGCCATGAACGGGAACACGCCCTTGCGATAGGGAACGTTCGCCTCCTTCAGCTCGTCCTCCGTGCGTCCGACGGAGGCGATCTCCGGACTCGTGTAGACCACGCTCGGGATCGCGTCGTAGTTGACGTGACCATAGCCGGTGACGATGCCCTCGACGCAGGCCACGCCTTCGTCTTCCGCCTTGTGCGCGAGCATTGCCCCACGGATCACGTCGCCGATCGCGTAGATGCCGGAGACTGCCGTGTCGAAATGATCGCCGACGGGAATGCGCCCGCGCTCGTCCGTGGCGAGGCCAACGGTTTCGAGCGCCAGGCCGTCTGTATTCGGCACGCGCCCGACGGCGAGCAGCACTCGGTCGCACTGGATGGGCTCCTGACCATCCACTTCGACGATCGCGCCGTCGTCCGTCGCGCGCGCCGCGGTGACTCGCGAGCCAAGCCGGAACTCGATGTCCTGCTTCTCGAAGGTGCGCTTGGCCTCCTTGGCGATCTCGGAGTCCATCCCTGGAAGGATACGGTCCAGGTACTCGAGCACCGTCACCTTCGACCCCAGTCGACCCCAGACCGAGCCGAGCTCCAGGCCGATCACCCCGGCGCCGATCACGACCAGGTGTTTCGGTACGCTCGGGTAGCTGAGCGCCTCGGTGCTTCCGCCGATCCGATCGCCGTCCCACTCGACACCCCGCAGCGGAGCGACCTTGCTTCCGGTGGCGATGATCACCTTCCCCGCCTGCAGCTCGACGTCTCCCGAATCGCTGCGGACAGCGACCCGGGTCACGCCGTTCTGTGTGCCCAGGAAGCGCCCGTGGCCTTGATAGCGGGTGATCTTGTGCTTCTTGAACAGGCCCGCGATGCCGCCGGTCAGGCCCTTCACCACCGCGTCCTTGCGGCTCAGCATCGTCGCCAGGTCCAGCTGGACCTGCGGCAGATTGATGCCCAGGCTGCCGAACGTTGTCTTTGCCTGGTGGAAAAGTTCACTGGCTTCGAGGAGCGCCTTGCTCGGGATGCAGCCCACTCGAAGACAGGTGCCCCCGAGCATCGGCTCGTACTCCACACAGGCCACGTCGAGGCCAAGCTGAGCCGCACGGATGGCGGCGATGTAGCCTCCGGGGCCGGCGCCGATGACGATCAGGTCGTGGTTCGTGGCCATGAGTTCAGACCTCGATCAGCATGCGCGAGGGCTCCTCGACGCACTCCTTGATCCGCTTCAAGAACGTGACCGCTTCACGACCGTCGATGATGCGATGATCGTACGTGAGCGCGATGTACATCATCGGACGGATCACCACCTCGCCGTTGCGAGCCACCGGCCGGTCCTGGATGCCGTGCAGCCCCAGGATGCCGCTCTGGGGTGGATTGATGATGGGCGTGGACATCAGCGAGCCATAGACACCACCGTTGGAGATGGTGAACGTGCCGCCCTGGAGCTCGTCCAGCTTGAGCGCGTTCTTCTTCGCGCGCGCTCCGAAGTCAGAGATCGTGAGCTCGACCTCGGCGAAGCTCAGGCGCTCGGCGTTGCGAATCACCGGGACGACCAGTCCCTTTCCTCCGCCGACGGCAACGCCGATGTCCATGTAGTTGTGATAAACGATGTCCGTTCCGCTGATCTGCGCGTTTACCTGCGGAATCAACTTTAGCGCATCACACGCTGCCTTCACGAAGAACGACATGAAGCCAAGCTTGATGCCGTACTTGTCGGTGAACAGCGGCTGGTACTGCTTGCGCATCGCCATCACCTCGCTCATGTCCACCTCGTTGAAGGTGGTGAGCAACGCGGCGCTCTGCTGAGACTCCACCAAGCGCTCCGCGATGCGCTTGCGCATCGGGCTCATGGCCACGACCTCCTGCTCGCGGTCGGACGTGCTCGCGCGCGGCGCCGGCGCGGCGGGCTTCGGCGCCGGCGCGGCGGACTTCGGCGCCGGTGCGGATGGCTCGGGCGCTCGAGCCTGCTGTACGTCCTCCTTGAGGATCCGACCACCGGGTCCGCTCCCCGTGACCTGCGAGGCGTCCATCCCGCGTTGGGCCAGCTCTCGCTGCGCGGCCGGCATCACCCGCGGTTCCTCATTTCCTCGAGGCATCGAATCCTGGGACCGTGCAGGCGCGGTCGGAGTCGGCGCGCTCGGAGCCTTGGCCGGCGCAGCCGGTGCCGGGGCGCCCTCTGCTTGCCCGCTGGCTTGACCACTCGAGCCCGAGTCGCTGGCGCCCGAGTCGCTGGCGCCCGAGTCGCTGGCTACGGCGCCCTCCTCGACGAAGCCGACGATGTCTCCGACGCTTGCGTTGGTGCCCGCCGTGAGCTTGATCTCGCTGATCACGCCATCCACTGGTGACGGCAGCTCGACGGTCACCTTGTCCGTCTCGATCATCACCACGGGCTCGTCACGTTTGACGGCCTCACCGACCTTCTTCAACCACTCACCGATCTGGACCTCGGTGATCGACTCCCCCACCTCGGGCACTTTGAGTTCAACGGCCATGGATCAGCCTGCTCCTGTTCCTGCGTTTGGATGGATCAGCGCTAACACGCTTCGCGGCGGAAGCGGGCGCGGCAAAAGCAGCGCCGACCCTAACACGGGTCGACGCCGCCGCTTGGCAAATTGCTTGGGACCGCGAGGCAGAGCCTAAGACGCGGAAGCGCCGGCGACAGTGGGTTTCCGCACGTCTGGCGAAGCGCCCCTGGGCGCCGCTCGAGAGTCGCCCCGCGAGCGGGGCGAGCCGCAAGCTAGGCTCCGCCGAACGCCCGCTCCAACAGCTCTTGTTGCTCGAGCTTGTGGCTGGCGTTGGACCCCGTGGCAGGGCTCGCCGACTCGGGTCGGCAGACACCCGAGAACGGCAAGCGACCGAAGATCTTCTCACCGAAGCGGGCGCGCAGTGTGCGCCACGCGCCCATGTTCTCTGGCTCGTTCTGGATCCAGATCACCGGCGTTCCGTCGGCGTACGGCGCTAGCGCGTTGCGCATGTGTTCGTCGGCGAGTGGGTAGTACTGCTCGATGCGCACGATCGCGATGTCCTCGCGCCCGAGCTCCTCTCGGCGCTTCGCCAGCTCATAGTAGACCTTCCCGCTGCACAGGAACACGCGCGTCACGCGGCGCCCACCACCCACGGGCAGGTCGTCGGGGATCACGCGCTGGAAGCGCCCCGTCGCCAGGTCGTCCAGGGGACTGACGGCGTCAGGGTGCCGCAACAGGCTCTTGGGGGTGAACACCACGAGCGGCTTGCGCCACTTCCGTAGCGCCTGGCGTCGCAGACAATGGAAGTACTGAGCTGGAGTGCTTGGCTCGACGATCTGGATGTTCTCCTCGGCGGCCAGCGTCAGGAAGCGCTCGATGCGTGCGCTGGAGTGCTCAGGCCCCATGCCTTCGAATCCGTGAGGCAACAGCAGCACAAGCCCGCTGAGTCGCTTCCACTTGTCTTCGGCGCTGACGATGAACTGATCGATGATCACCTGCGCCGCGTTCGCGAAGTCGCCGAACTGCCCCTCCCAGAGCACCAAGCCGTCGGGCCAGTCCAGGGAATAGCCCCACTCGAAGCCCATCACGCCGGCCTCGCTGAGCGGGCTGTTGTAGATCTCGACCGGCGCCTGATCGGGGGAGAGCTTCGCAAGGGGCGTGTAGGTGCGGCCGTCCTCCACGTCGTAGAGCACCGCGTGGCGCTGGCTGAAGGTTCCGCGGCCGGAGTCTTGCCCGGTGATGCGCACGCGGGTGCCCTCGAGCAGCAGCGTCGCGAAGGCGAGAGCCTCGGCGGTGCCCCAGTCGAGGCCGCGCTTGCCTTCGCCCATCTGCGCGCGCTGCTCGAGCAACCGCTCTATCTTCTTGTGGGGATGGAAGTCGCTGGGGACCCGGGTCTGACGTGCGAGCAAGTCGACCAACAGGTCGCGGTCGACCCCGGTGTCGAACTCCTTGACGCCAGCTTCGGCCCCCCCGCAGAAGCCCTGCCAGACTCCTCCGAGCCAGTCCACGTTCTTCACGAAGTCCCGCTTGCGCGCCTCGCTGAGCTCCGTCTCCAGGTTGTCCCGGCGATCGACCGCTATCTGATCGGCTTCCTCCTGCGTGATCCCGCCGAGCTTCAACAGGTGGTCCAGGTAGCCGTCCCGGACGCTCTTGCGCTGGGCAATCGCGCGATACAGCACGGGCTGCGTGAAGGCGGGTTCGTCTCCCTCGTTGTGCCCATGACGACGATACCCATACATGTCGATCACGACGTCTCGCTTGAATTTCATGCGGAAATCCATGGCCAGACGCACGACGTGGGCGACGGCGTCGGGGTCCTCGCCGTTCACGTGGAAGATCGGACTCTGCAGCATCTTCGCGACGTCGGTGGCGTACATCGTCGAGCGCGACTGCCAGGGAGGCGTCGTGAAGCCGATCTGGTTGTTGACCACGACGTGAACCGTTCCGCCGACGTGATACGCGACGAGCTCGCTCAGGTTGAGCGTCTCCTGGACGATGCCTTCACCTGCGAACGCCGCGTCACCGTGGATGAGCACGGGGATCTTCGTCAGGCGCTCCACGTCGCCGGCGCGATCCTGCTTCGCACGTACGCGCCCCTGGACCACGGGATTGACGAACTCGAGGTGGCTCGGGTTGAAGCACAGCGAGAGGTGAAGCTTGCTCCCCGCGGAAGTCGTGTAGTCCGAGCTGTACCCCATGTGGTACTTCACGTCACCGCTGCCCCGGTAGAGTTCGGGATCGACGTCTTCGAACTCGCGGAAGATGTCGCGCGGGCTCTTCCCCATGATGTTCGCGAGCACGTTGAGGCGACCGCGATGTGCCATACCGAGCACGATCTCGTTGGCACCATGCTCCGCCGCGCGATCGATCAACAGATCGAGCAAGGGGATCAGGCTCTCGGAGCCCTCCAGAGAGAAGCTCTTGGCGCCGAGGAACTTCTTCTGCACGAACTCCTCGAGGATCACCGCGTCAGTGAGCTTCGAGAGAATGCGGCGCTGCTCATCGTGGGAGAGGGTGATGCGATTGTCCACACCCTCCATGCGCTCCTGCAGCCAGTTCTTCGCCGCAAGGTCGTCGATGTGCATGAACTGCACGCCCACGGACTGACAGTAGGTCGCCTTCAGACGCTCGAGGATTTCGCGCAGCGTGAGTGTTTCCGTGCCGTAGATGGTGCGACTCGAGAAGCGTCGATCCAGATCGGCCTCGGAGAGCCCGTAGAACTCCGGGGCGAGCTCAGGAGGTTCTTCTCCGCGTGGCAAATCTAGCGGGTCGATCTTGGCGATCATGTGACCCCGCACACGGTAGGCGCGGATCAGCTGGTCGACGCGGTCCTGCTTGATCGCAAGCTCGCTCACGTCGCCGATCGGGCGCATGGAACCGAGCGGCGCGTGCTTCATGGGCGCACCCGGCGCCTGCGCGGCTGGTCCGGAGCGCCCCTGGTCCTGCGGCGCCGGGGCAGGCGCCGCCGTCGTCGTGGCGGGCGCCGTTCCATTGCCTCGAGGAGACGGTGGGTTGAACACGCTGGCCGGCGTGAAGCTCGGGCCGAGCTGCCCCTTGAAGCCGTTGCCGTCCGTCCCTTCGAAGTAGGCACGCCAGTCCTCTGGCACGCTGTTCGGATCGTGGAGGTAGTCGGCGTACAGTTCCTCGACGAACGCGAGACTCATCGCGTTCGGCGCTGGTTCAGGTCCTGGCATGTCTAAGGCACTCCCAATCGCACTCGATGCAGTTGCCCACGCGCTGGGCATTGAACAACCAATACACAGGCTACGACCGGAGTCGACAGCCTGAGAAGGCTCGATATCGATTCCCTTGCTCGGCGCAAGCACGAACTCACCTCGGGTGCACGTACGGCTGTGTGGCCAGGCAGCACGCTGGGCTTGCCCTCCAGCGGTTTGTTTCCGCTGCGGCACCGGAGGCGGGGCCAGGCGATTGAAAGATGGAACGGAGGGTGCTAGCGGTCGACGGTAGTCGCACGCCACGGGCACCGCCGAGGTGCCTGCGTTGGACCGGTCACGAAGCGTTCGCTGGCGCCGGCCGACGAGGTGGGGGGATGTGTGCGCGAACCATGGCGCGCTTGGACCAAGGCCACTCGAACGGGGCGCCTCACCCCCAGAAAACCATTCGGGGCTGGTCAGTCCTGCTCACCGCGACGAAAGCGCAGCTCATACACACACGCGGGCGCTCCCTCGGAGACGCAACTCGTGCGCGTGCTGCCGAGCCAGACCAAGCCGGGCATGTGACTCCCGAGACGATCGAGCGCGCCCTGGGTGCACACACAGACCAGCGGGTGGTGTCCCCGCCAACCACGCAACCGGCACACGATCATGCCTGGCTTCAGCTCGGCGCTGAGATCGCCGTCCCTCAGCCGAGACCAGACCTCGCGCGAGTAGCCGACGACTCGCTCGGGTGTAGAGATGAAGCGCATCAACCACTGACCGAGCTGACCAGTCGAGTTGTCGACCGTCCGGGCGCCGACCTCGAGGGCGACGCTCTGGGGGTCGCGCCCGAGCAGCGCCGCCAGCTGTTCGAGGATCTCCGCGCTGGCGGACTCCTCGTACCAGGCGGTGGCGATGTACTGCTGATCGAAGACAGACCTGGCCGTGGGTGAGAGGCGCGCCGTCAGCTCCGAGAGGCGCCGCGGACCGAGCAGCTGCAGCACGGCGTCCCGAGCACCCAGCGCGAGCAACCCCTTCCAGCGCGCACCGCTATGAGGAGAGACGCTCGGTGGGAAGTCGCTCTTCGGGTCGCGCCGCCTCGCGCCTGGAGGTAGCGAACTCATCGACGAACCGTTCGGGCGATGCGTCGTGGCTCGCCCCGAGTGCGCCGAGCTCACTGTGTCGCGCTCGGCGCTTTCCCCTTCATCCCCCGGCTTGTTCATCACGCCTTGCTTCGTCCAGGCCCGATCGGCCCAGCAGTATAGCAGCGCGCGCCGCGCGTGCCTCGTCGCTCGGTCCCTCGACGCAGGTGCCGCGGAAATTAGCTCTTCGGGGTTCTGGGACGAGGCTCGCGCTTCTTCGGGTTCGGCCGCTGAGCCGCTGGTTCCACCCGAAGGTAACCTCGGCTCAGAAAGTCATACAGCTGCGCGGTGAGCACCTCGGCGCTGTCCGCGGTGAGGCCGAGCGTGACCACTTGAGTCAACAGCTCCTTCAACGCGCCAATCGTGAGGTAGGCGAGCACTCTTGGTTCGCCATCCGCGACGATGCCCAGGCGCTGGCCCTGGCGCAGGCTCTCGGTGAGCAGCTGCACGACCTCGTCGTAGAAGCTGTACAGCTTGCGATCGAATCCCGGATCCAAACCCACGGCATCGGTGAACAGGATCTTGGTCATCTCACGCTCCTGAAGCGCCAGGCCAATGATCGCGTGGATGTTTCCGCGCGCCTGTTCCGCGACGCTCCGGGTCGCGTCATCCACGATGATGCTGCTGATCGCCATCGAGATGCGCGCGCTGAAGCGATCGATCAGTTCACCAAATACCGAGCGCTTGTCCTCGAAGTAGAGGTAGAAGGTGCCGCGCGCGACACCCGCCTCCGCCACGATGTGCTCGATGGTGGTCTGATGATAGCCACGCTTGGCGAACACCACGCGCGCCGCCTCGAGGATCTGCTGACGCCGCGCCTGACGATCACTCGCCCTGGGGCGCGCTGCCGTGGTCTTGCTCCTGGATCCGCGCTTCGCCGCCATCAGCTGCGGAAATAGCGCGAACCGGCGCTGGCTGTCGACTACAGGCTGCTCGGTTCCAGCTTGCCGCCACGACACGCGTGCGCTTCGAGCACCAAGCCGTCGCCCATCGGGTAGGCGAGGACGAGGCTGATCCCCGTCCACACGGCGCGCACACCCGGATGCCTGAACGCCACCGGCAACAGCACCTCGAGATTCCTCTGGGGCAAGCTGAAGGCGTGCCTGAAGTCCGCCGCCCGAAACACCAGATGCCCACGCTCACACTCGAAGCGCGCGTCTCCCATGTCCCGCGTCGGCTCGGGAACCTGAGTGTCGCGTACCACCGCGAGCTTGCGGGAGCCTCCGCAGTCGAAACCCAGGAAGATGTCTCGTCCCGCATCGACCCCACCCAGGGGTGCACAGCCGGGCTCGAGCTCGACGGCCCGCGCGTACTGCGGGCTAAAATCCACAGAGAAAAGTGTGGTGTCGACCTTGCCGTCCTTCCACGAGCAGAGCGCGTACTGCCAAGTCTTCTCGCTCATGCTCACGCCGACGATCGCGCCAGGACAGGGGCTGGGAACGGAGAGCGGGCCGCGCCTGGCCCTCGGGCCCTCCGGCTCCAGACTGACGAAGCCCACGGCGCTGCAACGCTCGTCCTTGCTGGCCACGCCTCTGGGGCAGTCCCCGCTCGCGCCACGGAAGAACACCGTCGGACGCTCGCGGGACACCATCAACCGCAGGTTGCCTCTGACGTTGGCGCTCACATCGTTGGCGCCGAGCGTCGTGGGCGCCATCACTTCTCGGGTCCCCTCGCCCAGCCAGCCACGCACCTCGTGGCCCGCATCCACGCGCTCCGTCCAGCCCACCGCCAAGCGCTCGGGCAACGCCAGAGCCTCGATCTCACCGAGTTCCCGACCTTTCGTCAGCTCGAACAGCTTCCGGGGTTCACCGCTGCCGTGACCCCCCGCGTCGAAGTTCCAAGACCAGATCCCTACGGTAACGTGCTTGCGCGGTAGCCTCGCCTTCTGGATCGGGGGGTGAGGAGCACCCCAGACCAGCTCGAACCCATCGCCTCGCAACGCCAGGTCGAACCCATTGCGGCTCGCCAGCGAGACGCCGTGGAGCGCCTTCGGCGCCAGCGAAGACGGCTCGCTCGGCGGCGCTGGTCGCTCCTTCTCACAGCCACACACCCCGAGAGCGCACACCGAGAAGAGACCGCTGCCCAACCAGAATCCAATGCGCCCCACCGTTCTCAACGATGGCACCTTCGCGCTCGAAGCGCATTCACTGACGCTCGTGTCAGTCACTCCCCCGGCACGAGTCACAGCGACGGCCCAGGAACGTCCGGGCAAAGTTGCGTACCGAGTGGTCACGGTTCGGTCAGTGTCACGGTGAAAACTCGTTGAAACATCCCAAGCCGTGGATCTCCTTGAGAGATCTGCGAGCACCGGACCGAGCCCAGCGGCGCTTGAAGTCGCCTTTCGACCTGGTACACGGGAAGACACTGACGTCAGCGTCAGTTCAGGTTAGCGTTTGCGCGTCGGCTCGAGGCACTCGACCGCAAGCATCGCCGAGGCCGCTGGGCCCAAGGCGCACGGAACGATCGAAGGGGAATCAGATGCAAGCGAGAGAGCTCGTCATCGGCATGGACGTGGGCTCGACCACCGTGAAGGCGGTGGTCATCGACCCAACCAGCGAAGAGATCTTGTGGAGTGACTATCAGCGTCACCACACCAAGCAACCGGAGAAGGTGCTGGAGCT
>JAGQIY010000377.1 GCA_020430865.1 Myxococcales bacterium | reverse complement strand
TGAGGCGCTCCAGGAAGCAATGAAGACCGCAGCCAAGGCCGCAGCGGACGCGGACAACCGGTTGACCGCGGCCGCGGAGGTTCTGAAGCAGACGACCCAAGCAGTCGAAAGGGCCGCCGAGGAAGCCCAGGCACGCGCGGCCCGGCGCGACAGCGCAGTCGCTGAAGCCGGGTTCGCGGATTAGGCAGCAGTGAGAGGTGCGTTGCTGGACGAGCGGACCAGCAGCGAGCTGAGGGAGCGCGTGCGCAAGCACGAGCAGGACACCCACGCGGTAGAACAGCGCATCAAGGCTCTGCAGAATGAGCTCGGGGATATTCGGGTCTCCGATGAAGAGCTTGCGGCGGCCGAGAAGGCCGCGAAGGACCTCAACGCTGAGGTGGAGAAGCAGCACGGCGACCAGAAGACCGTGGAGGACCAGGTCGAGCGGATGAAGAAGCGCCTCGAGCGCTCCAAGAAAATGCGCGAAGAGCTGGCGAACGATGAGAAAGACCTGCGCACGTATAGCCAGCTCGCTGGCGACCTACGCAGCGACAAGTTCCAGGCCTATGTCCTGGAGGAGGCGTTCACCGAGCTGGTGCAGGGAGCGTCCGCGAGGCTGCTTTCACTCACCGGCGAGCGCTACTCCCTGCTGTTCAAGGACGGCGAAATCCTCGTGGTCGACAACGACAACGCCGGCGAGACGAGGATCAGCGACACGCTGAGCGGGGGCGAAACCTTCTTGACCTCTCTTTCGTTGGCGTTGGAGCTGAGCGACCAGGTGCAGCGCGCCGCGGGGGCGGTGAATCTCGACAGCCTGTTCATCGACGAGGGCTTCGGCACACTGGACCCCGATACCCTGGCGCTCGTCTCGGAGACCATCCAGAACCTGCGCGTGGGTGGTCGCATGGTCGGCATCATCACGCACATCCCTGAGCTGCGAGACGAGTTCGCGCAGCAGATCATCGTCACCAAGCACCAGGGATACTCGACCGTCGAAGTGCGGGGCGTCACCGAAGAGGTGGCGGGTGCCTAGCTTTCTCTCCAAGCTGTTCGGCAAGGCCAAGGCAGCCGTATCGACTCCATCAACAGGCCTTGAGCGTCTTGCACCTGAGTCCAAGCGGACGTCTGGCAGGCGGGAGCCGCCGACCGAGCTCGACTGGTCGCATGCCGAGTACATCCCGCTGCCACCGTCGCCACCGACCTGGGAGGTCGACGGCCGCGACGAGTTTCATCGCGAATACAACGACCCGATGATCGGCCCAGTGATTCAGGCCGGGTTCAAGAGCCAGCACACGAAGGTCGTGAAGCTGGGTGCGGACCTCTCCCCGGAGCAGCGACAGGGACGAGTCGGAGAGGTCATCGCCAAGGCGTACAGCAAGCTCATCATCCAGCGGATGAAAGCCGGGCAGCTGGCGGCGGCGGCGAAGCAGTGCGTGGAAATGTTCGAGCGCGTTCCTGACTACGTCAAGGATGTCGACCGTCGCCGCTTCAACCGGATCCTCGCGCAGATGGACAAGGCGGGGAAGAAGCACGACTACACGACCGTCGAAGCGGCCAGTCCTTCGTCGTTGCCCCTGTTCACCCCGTCCGACGATGCGCCGTGGACACTCGGTGGCGAGCGCAAGCTCGAGGGCGATGAGCGTCCAGATCCAGCGTTCGACATCGCCGCCATCGATGCGGCCGGTACGTGGCTGCTCGATCGGTCGGGCTCGAGCGCCGGCCGACCGGAGGTGAAGAGCGTCCTTCGTCGGGTCGATCGGCGCGGTCTCGTGGTTGGTGAGAAGGCGCTGTCCCATGACACCTATCGAACGGGGACTGGCGCCTCCGGGTCGAGCATCGCGATCATGGACTCGGCCGGCAGCCTTCACGTCTATGATGCGGCGCTGAACGTCGTGGTCGAGACTCCTCTGCGGGAGGACCCGCGCGTCGTCGACCACTTCCGGACCATCGACACGAACTACTGGGGGGAGTTCAAGTCCCAGGTGCGAGCTGTGGATGTCGCACCGGAGGGGGACCGGTTTCTCTTCACGCTCGCGGATGAGGCGTGGTGCTGCACGACGGCGGGGCGTGCACTCTGGGGTCTGGTGATGCCCCTCAAGGACGGATGGAAGCGGGTCGTCGGGCGCAGCGAACGGTTCGGCGTGGGGCGGGAGGTCGAGGACGCGCTCGGGCTTTTCGGGCTCTCGCTCCCCGTCAGCCCGGCAGACATCAAGCGGAAGTATCGTGCCTTGGCGCTCGCCCACCATCCCGACCGGAATGCCGGCGACCCCGCCGCGGCCGAGAAGATGAAGGCTCTGAACAGTGCCTTCGAGGTGCTGACCGGCGTCGACCCGAACACGCTCGGCTTCGAGGAGTCGGACGTCACGTACTTCGCCCGGACCGCTCCCGACCATGTGATCGAGGTCGAGGGGTTCCGGCTGGAAATCACGATGACCGGTGGCACGCCTCAGGACTGGGTCTACGCGGCGAGCTTCGCCGGCAGCGACGGGGCGGCCTACCTGGCGACGTACTCCGGCAAGGTGATTCTGGTCTCGCGGGAGGGGCGACCCGCCGTGGTCTACGACATCGGGACCTGCCCAACCGAGATCGTCGACGTGGGGCGGTACACGTACTTCCTCACGCCCACGCGGCTCTACGTCGTCGAGGATCGGACCAAGCTCGCGGCGTTCCTCGACGTCTTCCAGCAAGGCCGCTTGCTCGTGTCGCAGGCCGGCTTCGGGCTGCTCACGAGCAAGCGTCTGCAGTGG
>JAGQIY010000376.1 GCA_020430865.1 Myxococcales bacterium | reverse complement strand
TCGCCTTCATGCGCTACCTCACCGATGAGCTGAAACTGACCTGGGCGACCCGACGCATCGACACCCTCGAGCTCGCGCAGGCGGCCTACGCCGAGCTGCGAGATCTCGATCTCGCCTCGTTGCGCCTCGGGATCCCCTTCGATCGCTTCAGCGAGGATCCCGAGGCGGGTGCGAACGCCTGCTGGTCGACGCCTGGCCCAGCTCATCGCGGCAAGAGCATCTTCGAGTGGGTGCCCGCGATGCCGACGCAGGCGAAGCCGGGACGTGAGGCAGAATGGAACGCAGCGCTCGAGCGTTACCGCAAGGATCCATCGACCGACAATCTCTGGGGCTACTACGACGCGATCGATGAGGAGACCGATTGCGGGTACGATCTCGGTGCCAACGGCGACCCCGAGTACTTCCGCCGAGCTTGCGACTGGATGCGCCTGAAGTACAAGTCGCTCCAGCTACTGCAACACATGCTGCGCGTCGGCTCCACCTCCCATCCGGACCCCCTCAGCGACCTGCGCAAGGGAGGTCAGCAGCCGATGATCGTCGACCACCTCCCGTTGGTCATCGCCCGCAGGCCGATCTGGGAGACAGCCGACGTGATCCGGGTCGCGCCTCTCGAGCGGCGAGGAGATCCAGCCTGCTTCTCCTCACCCAATCACCCGTGCACGTTCCTGCCAGTGAAGATCGACGAGACCGTGCACTCCGTCCCGAACCATCGCGAGGCGCTGATAAGCCAGGGAGATCTGTTTCAGGTGAGCTGGTTCATGATGAGCTTCCTCCAGGACCCGACACTCACGCAGCACAGCGAGAGCTTCGCGACGTTCATCGGCGACTACCTCGAGTCGGTGTTGCTCCCTCGCTACGATATCCACCACGCCTTCGTGGTCGCGCTGATGGCCGTGAGGAAGTCGGCGGCCAAGGAGTTCCTCGACTATCCGGGCTTCAGGGAGGGCACGGGAAAGATCGCCAGCGTACGCACCTTCAGCTTCAAGCAGCTGCGGGACAATTTCAGCCCCCCCGCCGACGAGGCCCGTCGAGAGGTGCACTCACGCATGTTCGCCAACTTCGCCCGCATGTTCATCTTCCTGATCGAGGACGACCTGGAGCGGAGTCACGAGATCTACGGGCGCGATGGTGTGGCTGGCGGAGGGCCCACCAGCGCCGGTGGTCTGCTCAGCGCCGTCCGCTTCCTGCGGGAGTGGATCGGGGAGCTCGAGGGTCAGGAGGACGCCGAGTTGAACCAACGCGCGGCTCACATCGAAGCGCTCGCCACCAGCGCCAGAGAGCTTCGAAGCGCCGCCAACTACGCGGAGTACCCTGGACTTCAGCCCAGCGACCGCTGGGCGGAGTACCAGACACCCTACGCGACCCCGTAGCCGTCGCCGCGGGCCGAGGCTAGCCTCCTGCAGAGGCGGTCAGGACGATACGCTCGCGCTTCGAGACCACCACGCCACCTGGTTTCTCCACGGTGATGGCGAACAGGGTCGGTTCATCGACGTGGAGCTTCGGGTCGATCGCGACCACCACCTCGCCGCTCGAATCGACGTCGAAGACGCCTCCGTCCACCGGGTAGCGCTCGTCCTGATCCTTGCTGAAGATCCAGAGCTGATACTGCGAACGCTTGGGGTCATTGGGCTCGA
Source organism: Myxococcales bacterium (assembly GCA_020430865.1). The sequence goes on along the minus strand of JAGQIY010000376.1, from coordinate 21,268 downwards.
GACCCTTGAAGCGCATGTAACCTTGCTGTGCGTGCGAGCTCCAAACGACGTCACCGGACGCCCCCTTGGCGGCCTCGTCCTTGGTCGCGCTCCAGGCCAGCTTCCGCGCGTCTTCGTGCTTCAACAGCTCCGCTCGCTGCTCCTCGGGCGTCGGCGGTGGCGCGGGCACCGAGGGCACCGCGCTCGGCGGCTCGGGCGGCGGGGTGACGCTGACCTGAGGCTCGGGGCGCTTGCCGAGTACGAACCACACGACGACCAGCGCCGCAGCCGCAGCCATCCACCCCAGGTAGCGCACGAGGTCGACGCCGGGATCCCGACGCTCGGCGATGAGCTCCACTCGATTCGCCGGCTTGGAGTCCAGCGCCCAAGCGTAGGCGGTGGCCGCCGCCTTCAGTCGCCCTTCGAGCTGCTGCGGCAGACGCTCCGCTCCCTCCCCCCCCAATCCCAGCAGGGCAACTTCCAGCTCTGCGGCAGCCAGCTCATGGTCGGTTGGCGAGTCGGCGTCGCCAAGCGAAGCGAGGAACTCGTCGAGCTCGGGCCGGTCTAGCTGGCCCAGCGCGTGATCGCTGGCTGCTTCTTGATGCGGCGTCAGATCCGTCATGCCCCCTCCTTCGGTTCGTCAACCCGCTGGCGAGGCTCCGAGCTCTTCGACCGCAGTCGCTCACGGATGGCGTTCAACCCACGCCGCACGTGGGTCTTGACGGTTCCCAGCGGCAGCTTGGTGTGCTCAGCGATCTCGCTGTGGCTGAGCCCATTCAATGTCGCCAACATCAACACTTTCTTCTGTTCCTCAGGGAAACTTTCGAGCTCCTTCAGCACCCGGCGTGCATCCACGCTCGCCTCCATCTGTCGCTGCTGCTCGCTCGGCAGCTCGATCTCGTAGGTCGCGTCTTCCGGGCGCGCCGCGGCCCTGCGCGAGCGATCGATCAGACGCCGTCGCGCGATCACCGCAACGAAGGTCGCCTCGCTGGATCGCTGGGGGTCGTACCGCGATGCGTGACGCCAGACCTCCAGCAGGATCTCTTGCACCAGGTCCTCGGCGTCGGCGCCTCGACCGAGCCGACGGGAGACGAGCGCCCAGACCAGTGGGCCGAACTCACCCACACATCGAGAGATCGCCTCGCGGTCCCCCGCCGCTACACGCTCAAGCAGCGTACCCACGACGTGCTGACCTACTCAACTCGCCCCACACCAACCAAGTTCTCTGCACTACACCCGTCGCTGCGCAGCGGGATCAGTCGCACCCCGCTCGGTCTGTCTCGCTGCGCGACGCTCAGTCGCCCTGAGTCGCTGATCTGGATCCCCGGGGGAACAAGCAGTTGGTCCAGGAAGTGCAAGACGCCATTGCGGGCAAGCCAAGTATCCTGGATGCGGGCCTGACCGTTGACCAGCACGGCGCCTGCCTGCTCGCGGAGAGGGATGTAGCGTCCCTCCAGGCTCGGGAGGCGGATGGGCAGTGGTGGATCTGCCACCAGCCCTCGCACGACGTGGAACTCCGCGACGTCGAAGAGCGCGCTCACCCCATCGGGCTCGAACCAGGTCTCGAACGTCTGCTGGGGGAGTGTGAGGGCCTGGTCTCGCGGCGCAAAAACGCTGAAGGGACCAGCCTCATCGAGGTCGTCCAGCAAGCCGGTGGCCAGCAGACAGCGGGAGAACCGCCTCAGACTGGGCTCGCGAGCGATGACGTCAGCCAGCGTTCGGTCCAGGCGTCTGCTCGGCTTGCCCCGGTCCGACGCAGAGCTCGAGAGGGGGCTGACGGAGTTCGTGTTCTCGGGGGTGAGGGAGACCGTGCGCACGCTGGGGAGTTCGTAGCCCTCCGCCGTTTGGATTTCGCCAGCGTACGTTTTTGGGTCCGCTTCGAGCGAGCCGACTCAGGGCAAGCTCGCCGAGGAGAACCAGAACTGCTCGATCTCCCGCACAGCAGCCTGATACGAGCGAAGATCTCCAGGCTTACGCACGTAGCAGTTCGCCCCGAGACGGTAGCTCTGCACGACGTCCCGCTCGGCGTCGGAGGAGGTCAGGACCACGGTCGGGATCATCCGCAGCTCCTCGCTCTTCGCCATCTCGGCCAGCACCTCGGAGCCCCCCAGCTTGGGCAAGTTCAGGTCCAGGAGGATCAGATCGGGGAGCCGCCCGTCGCCGGGAAGCGCACGACACGTGAGGTACTCGATGGCCTCGTGGCCGTCGGCCAGCACCGTGATCTCGTAGGCTCCCTCGCGCAGGCTATCGATGATTAGGTCGACGTCTCCGGGATTGTCCTCGACGATCAGTAGGTTCCGGATACTCACGCGTTCGATTCTATCCCGGGTCCGCCGCCTTCAGCGTGAAGCAAAACGTCGTGCCCAAGGATGCTGAGGTGTCGAGCCAGATCTCCCCGTCGTGGCGCTCGACGATGCGCTTCGCGATCGCGAGGCCGATGCCGCTCCCAGGGTACAGCTCTCTGCCGTGCAAGCGCTGGAACATCTGGAAAATCCGCCCAGCAAACTGCGGGTCGATGCCGATCCCGTTGTCAGAGACGCGAAACACGCAATCCGCGCCGCTGCGGGTAGCCTCGATCTCGATGCGTGGCGAGCTGGCGCGGAACTTCAACGCATTCCCGACCAGGTTCTGCAGCAGCTGGCCGAGCTGCCCTTCATCCGCCCACACCATCGGCAGCTCGCCCACCACGATCTCGGCTCCGGCCTCCTGGATGCTGGGTTCGAGGATCGCCAGGACGCGTCGGAAGACCTCGGAGGCGTCGACACGACCCAGGGCCTTGCCCTGAGAGCCAACCCGGGAGAACGCCAGGACATCGGACACCAGCTGCTGCATGCGGTGAGCCCCATCCACGGCGTAGTGGATGTAGCGATCCGCTCTCTCGTCGAGCTGACCGCGATAGCGCGTGGCCAGTAGCTCCGTGTAGGTCGCGACCATGCGCAGCGGTTCCTGCAGGTCGTGTGAAGCGACGTAGGCGAACTGCTCGAGCTCGGCGTTGCTGCGCCTGAGCTCGTCGTCGGCCCGCTTGCGCTCGGTGATGTCGATGATCGCCGCCAGCGTGAACACCCCCGCCTCGGACTCGAACGGGTTGAGGCCGATCTCGATGGGGAACTCGCTGCCATCCTTGCGCTCACCAAACAGATCGCGTCCGGCGCCCATGGCCCGCGCTCGCGGATCCTGGAGGAATTCGGCTACCAAGCCCGGGTGCCACTCGCGGAAGCGCTTCGGCACGAGGATCTCCAGGGGCTGTCCGATCAGCTCGTCACGCTTGTAGCCGAACAGGACCTCGGTGCGACGGTTCACCAGGCCGATGATGCCCGAGGCGTCGGCGAGCACCATCGCGCTTGGCGCAGCCTCGACCACGAGCCTGAACATTGCTTCCGCGCGGCGACGCTCGGTGATGTCGTTGATGGTCGCGAGGGTGAACTTGCCATCCGGAGTATCCAGTGGACTGAGACCGATCTCGACCGCTACCTCGCTGCCGTCCTTGCGTCGCGCGAACAGCTCGCGCCCCGCACCCATCGCGCGTGACTTCGGCGAGAGGAAGAACGCGTCGACGAGGGCCGGGTGCTGGCCAGCGAAGCGCTCGGGGAGCAGAGCTTCGACGGGACGCCCCATCAGCTCCTCGCGCGAGTAGCCGAAGAGCTTCTCCGCGCCCTGGTTCAGCAGCGTGATGCGGCGCCGATCGTCGACCATCAGCATCGCCGTGGGTGCGCCTTCGACAATCAGCCTGAACCAGCTGTCCGCGTGCGCGGAAGACGCCCCCGACATGGCTGGCAGTATACGGCCCCCTGCTTGCGATCCAACAGCGCGGCGTCTCCGAGCAAGAGCCATCGACGCCGTAGCCTCCCGTGGCGCGCTCGCGATCGCGGAACTCCGCGGATCGCAGGAACCGCGGAATTTGCAGCTGTCGTAAGGCAGAGTAGCTTGGACTGCGGAGGCCCCCACGGATCCACCAAAGCTGGTGTCCAAGCAGCGATGAGGAGCGCTAGACTCGAGAGCCGGGAGCGCGCAGGCTGGGCCATGTTGCGACGCGGCGCCTCGCTGTCCCTGGGGCTGGTGCTGTCTTGCGCTCCGCGGGCGCTCCCGCCGCGAGCCCAGGTTGACGTTCCGGTCCGGGGTGTGGAGACCCATCGGCGCTCCTCTCCCCCAAACCCGCCTGCTTGTCCCGAGCTCCAGGCTGAAGAGGGTTACCCGCCGTGGCATCGGGGGCTCGTGAAGGAAACATGCGTGCGAGGCGCTCGCGGCCGCTGGCAGGTTCGGGCGGACGATTCGGACCCAGACGGCTGGAGACACTGGCTGGACTTCACTCCGACCACCGGCAGCGACGCGAAGGCCTTCAGCGTGGAAGTCGTCGCACCGATGGCCCTCGCGCTGCGCAGCGACGGCGCCGCGGTGGTCGTCGACCTGAAGGATCGAGTCAGCCTGATCGCCCCCGACGGAGAGCTGGTCTGGCGCAAGGCCTTCCCCCGCTGCGGCTACGCCTACTCGGTCGCCATCGACTACGACCACCACATCAGTGTCAACTGCGGGTACTCGCTACTTCACTTCGAACCAGATGGTCAGCTTGCCTACCAGAAATGGCCGTTCGGCAACCACAGCCTCGGAGGCCCGTGGGTCGATCGCGACGGGACTCTGTACCTCAGCGGAGAGGGCACGGTCGTCGCATTGAATCCTCACGGTAAAGAGATATGGCGGGTCTCCACCGGCTTCAACCGCGCCCTCAGTCAGCTCGGCTGGCTCCCCAGCGGAGACATGGTCTTCGACACCAGCATGGCCGAGCTCCACTCCAACCCGGAGCAAACCCACGGTCTGCGCATCTACTGGCAAGAAGAACCGCCGGAGCTCTTCGTGATCTCTCGCACTGGAAAGATCGTGAGCCGAGAGCAGCACGACGGCGAGCCGACGCGGGGCTGGCCCGAAGCGCTTCCCTACCCCGAAGACGGCAGCCATCGCATTCCCGAGCCGTAGCCTCCCGCTCGGGGTTTGGGGGTGAGGGAGCGCCGCGTGCTATGAAGCGCCCATGGCGCGCAGCCGCGACTTCGACCTGGACCAAGCACTCGATCGCGCCGTGGAGCTGTTCTGGCGTCAGGGCTACGCGGGCACCTCCGTGCGTCAGCTGTGCGACGCCATGGGCATTCAACCGGGCAGCTTCTACGCAGCGTTCGCCAGCAAGGAAGCTTGCTTTCAGCGCGCCCTCGCCCGCTACCTCGAGCAGCAACTCCTGCCGCTGCCGCCAGGGCCTGCTGCCGTTCGTGCCTGGTTCGAAGCGATCACCCATGGCAGTCGTCGCGGCAAGGGCTGCCTGCTGGTCAACTCAGCGGTCGAGCTGCCCGGTCTGGACGCAGAGAGCCAGCGCGTCGTGGCCCAGCGCATCCAGGCGATGGAGACCTTCTTCGCTCGTTGCCTGAAGGAGCGGCCGGATGCCAAGGAGCTCGCGGAGGCTCTCGCCGCCAGCGTGATCGCGATCCACGTGCTGGCCCGCAGCGGGTCCAAGGTCAGCAAACTGCAGCGCGTGGCGCGGCGGGCGTTGGACGCTGCGGGTCTGCTGGAATGAGCACCTCGCGAGCGCCTTGACTATCTTGAGCGATCGTTCAAGATAGCGCCGATGCTGGCGAATGCGTTGGTCTACCTGGTGGCGCTCTTGCACGTCCTGTTCATGGTCCTCGAGACGTTCCTGTGGACGACTCCCGGGGTGCGCGGGCGCTTCGGCAACAGCGCAGCGCAGGCAGAGCAGACACGAGTACTCGCCGCGAATCAGGGGGTCTACAACGGCGCGCTGGCCGCGGCTCTGGTCTGGGGACAGCTCGCGCACCAGCCGAGTGTGGTGAAGAGCGTCCTGGCGATCATCGTCGCCGTGGGCCTGTACGGTGGCTACAGCGCGAAGCGCTCGATCCTGGTGATTCAGGCGCTCCCCGCCGCCGCTGCGTTGCTCGCGAACTGGTGAGTCGGCCAGCTGCTGTTTCCCCGAGGAGCTCGTTTGCCTGGGGCGTACGGCTCTTGATGCTTGCTCTGGAGACTCGCCCGAGCGGAATCTACACGCTAGCTCTCGATGACGAACAACAGCTCCTCCGCAAGTCCTGCGTCCAGCGCCTGCAACGCCTCGTGCTGCTTCCGCGCGGCGTCGTTGTGTCCGAGGTTGGCGTACCCAATGCCCAGACCGTAGCGCAGCCGAGCGTTGTCGGGCTCCAGCAGCAGCGCCTCCTGATAGGCGTCCACCGCGCGCTGGTGCTCGCCGAGCTCCGTCAAAGCCAGCGCCAGCTGTGCGTGCGCCTCGGTTCGATCCGGATCGAGCTGTACCACTCGCTCGTAGGCCACGACGGCGTTGTCGAGCCGCTTCAGGCGCTCGAAGAGGCGCGCGAGCTGCAGCAGCGTGCTGACGTCATCGAGACCCAGCTCCACTGCCTTGAGGCAGGCCGCGGCCCCGTCGTCCGTTCTGCCCACCTTCAGGTAGCCAAAACCCAGGGCGGCGAAGAGTGATGCGTCGTCCGGAGAGAACTCGGTCGACTTCTCCCAGGCGGCGATCGCCTCCTCGGTCCGCCCCGTGTGCATCAGCGCCGCGCCGAGGGCGTACTGGGCGTGGGCGTGATCCGGGTCCATGCGCAGACAACGCTTGAACGCCGCGGCGCTCTCGTCGTGACGGCCCATGCGCTGGTAGGCCACGCCGAGGCGATGGTAGCCGTCGGCGGACGGGTCCTTCTTCAGCAACTTGCTCAACGCGAACACGCTACCTTCGTGGTCCCCGGCCTCCTCGCTCGCCTGAGCCAGCTGCTCGATCAGCTCATCGGACTCCGGCTCCAGCTCCAGCGCTGCCTTGAGCGCAGGCACAGCGCCCGCGGCGTTGCCTGCCGCGAACTCGGCCTGTGCCAGCGCCTGGTAGGTGGCGGCGTCTGCCAGGCCCGTCTCCAGTGCGGACCGGTAGGCCTGGGCGGCGACGGCGTGATCGCCGGCTTCGGCAGCCGCTTCCGCGAGGAGTAGCTGGGCGTCGCCGCGCGAGGCGTCGATCGACAGGCAGTGCTGGGCCGCGGTGGTCGCGTCCCCGACGTAGCCGAGCGCTCGCAGGCTCACGGCGAGGCAGTACCAGTCATGAGCGTTCACCTCGGCGCTCTGGGTCACGACTTGCAGCGCGTCGACCGCCTGCTCGTGCTGCTCGGCTGCCGACGCGCTGTACCCGAACAGCCGCTGGGCCTCGATGCGCTCGGGATCGAGACTGACCGCCTGCTGAAACAGGTCGAGCGCGGTGCCGTGCTCTCCGCGGTCACTGTGAGCCTCTCCCAGGCGACACAGCACCGCGGCGCTCGGGTGCGCGGCCTTCGCCTTCTCCAAGGCGTCAATCAGCTGATCCACGCGCTGAGTGCGACGGCACAGGTCACTCAACAGCTGCAGGCTCTTCTCGGAGCCGGGGTCCAGCGCGACCGAGCGGGACAAGGCCTTCACGGCGTCGTCGAGCCGCTTGAGCTTGATGTACAACGCGCCGAGGCGCATGCAGGCGTTCGCGTTGTTCGGATCCAGCTCCACCGCGCGCTCGAAGCTCTCGAGCGCAGGCTCGTTCTTGCCCTGGGCCAGCAGCGCGATCGCCAGCTGGTAGTGACCATCCCCGTTGCTCGGCTCGAGCTCCACGAAGGCGCGCCCCGCCGCCTCGGCGCCAGCGAAGTCCTTGAGCGCCAGGCGGCACTTCGCGGCGTGGAAGCTCGCCTGGGAGTGGCGCGCGTCGAGCTGGACGGCGCGAGCGTACGCTGCCTCGGCGGCCTGCAGGTCCCGCTCGCCCTCCAGCGCGCGACCGAGCTGGAACTGCGCCTCGGCGCTGTCCGCGGCGACGCCCAGCGCGCGCTCCGCCGCGCTCTTCGCCTCGGCGAACGACTGCTGTTCATTGAGCGACGTGGCGAGCAACACGCAGGCCGCGGCGTCGCTCGGCTGCGCCGCGAGGAGGCGCTCGAAGCGCGCAGCCGCGTCGGCGTGTCTGCCGGCTCGCGCCAGGCTGATACCAAGGAGCCGGACCACCTCCAGATCGTCTGCGAGCTGCTCGGCGCGCTCCAGCGCATGGATCGCCTGATCCGCTCGACCCATCGCCGTGCACAGCAAGCCGAGTCGCTTCTGCAGCTCGGCGTTCTGGTCGTCGAGCTCGACGGCGCGCTGCAGACACGCCATGGCGTCGTCGGGGCTGATGCGTTCGTACGCAGTCGCGAGCTGCGCCCAGGTCTCCGAATGGTCGGGCCGAAGCTCGCTGGCTCGGCGCAGCACGTCGACGGCCTCCCCTTGGCGGCTCACGGCGATCAGCACGTAGCCGTAGGCCAGGAAGGCGTCCGCCTCTTCTGGCAGCAACTCCGTCGCGCGCTTGAGTCTGGGCAGCGCCTCGCCATGACGACCGACTGCCGCCAGGCACTCCCCCAGGCGCAGATTCGTCTCGGGGTCATCGGGATTCGCCTGGAGCGCGGTCTCCAGCGCGTCGAGCGCCGCAGCCGCGTGGCCCAAGCGGGCGCGGCACAGACCCATGGCGCGATGCGCGGCGGGGAACTCCGGCTGCAGCTCGGTGGCTGCATAGTAGGCCTCGATGGCCTCGGGATACTCCCCCAGCTCCGCGGCGCTGTTGCCCAACTCGAAGAACGCGGCAGCGTTCTTTGGCTCCACGATCGTTACCTTACGGAATGCCTCGAAGGCCTGACGGTGCTCACCGAGCGCCCGCAGCCTGAGCCCCACCTGAAAGCGCAGCTGCATGTCTCCAGGCGCTCCGTTCATCGCCTTCATGAACGCCTGGATGGCCTCGCGTGCCAGCCCTTGCTCCTGGTAGACGGCGCCCAGCTCCAGCGCCGCCTGGGGTGAGCTGCCTCCGAGCTCGTCGACTCGCTTCATGGCTCGAGCGGCCTCGGCGGCACGCCCTAGCTGGCGATACAGCGCGCCAAGCCTTCGCCAGCTCTCCACGTTGGTGTCGACCAACTCGACCTGCTTCTCGAGCGCTGCCACCGCCGCCGCCGCGTCCCCGAGCGCCTCACAGCTCGTCGCCAGGAGGCCCCACAACTCAGCATCGTTGCCCCGCGCCGGCGCGGCCACATCCAGTGCGCTGCGCGCCGTCTCCCAGTTGCTCGCTGCTGCCTCGAGGCGCCCAACCACCGCCTGGGCGTCGACATTTCCTGGCTCCAGGCGCGCGACTTGGCGGTTTGCTTCGAGGACTCCAGCGTCTCCGCTGATGCCCTGGAGCTCCGCTGTGGCGCGCAGCTCCGCCAGCCGTTTCCACGCGGCAACGTCGTTGGGCTCCAGGCCAACCAGCTGGTTCAAGGCCTGCGCCGCCGCCGCGACCTGACCGAGCTCGCCGCGCGCGGCGGCCAGTCGGCGCCAGAGCTCGGCATCCTTCGCCTGGCTCTGCACGAGCTCGCTCAGCACGTGCTCCAGCTCTGCGTGCCGGCCGAGGCGTTCCAGCACATCGGCATAGCCACGGCGCAGCCCTTCACTCGGCGTCGCCGCCAACGCCTTGTTGAAAGCGACCGCCGCCTTTCCGTCTTCACCCAGCGCCACCGCGAGGCGCGCCATCGCTGCGTGGGCCGGGGAGAAGTCGGCGTCGAGCTCCAAGGCGCGGGCGTACGCCTCCAGCGCGGGCCGCGTCTCCCCGAGGTTGTCCAGAGCCTCCGCGAGTTGCTTCACCGCCTTCGCGTCCGTCAGCGCCCCGGGATCACCGAGCGTCGTCCTGACGTCGCCCCAGCGCTGCAGCTCGTGCTGAGCATCTGCCAGCTCGAGCCGCAGCCCCGGGTCGTCTGCGCCAAGCTGCAGGGCACGTGCGAGGGCGTCGGCAGCGGCGCTGGCGTCCCCCAGGCGATGCCTCACCGACCCCAGGGAAGCGAACAGGTTCGGATCGTCCTGCCGCAGGGCCACCGCGGCCTCGAAGGCCTCCGCAGCTTCCGTGTCGCGCCCCAGGCGCTCGAGAGCGCCGCCCAGCGTCACGTGGAGCGCGAGTTGATCGGGTCGAGCGTCGACGCTCTGCCGAAGGTAGGGCAGCGCCTCCTCGTCTCGTCCGAGGCGCACCAGTAGACGGCCCAACACCGACGCGCCCTTGTGGAAGTCGGGATCGAGCGCCACGGCTCGAGTCAACGCGGCGACGCTGCCGTCGGGATCCTTCAGCTTGACGCAGGCCTCACCCAGGAGCTTGTACGCCTCGGCATCGTCTTGCCTCTGCGCGACATAGCGGTCGAGGTGGGGTCTGGCCTCCGCGAAGCGCTCGAGCTGCGACAGGCAGCGCCCGGCGCCGAGCAGCGCCTCGAGGTCGTTCGGCTGCCTTGCGACCAGCCCCACGAAGCTCTCGGCCGCCAACTCGAGCAGCTCTTGGCGCTCCGCCAGCTGCGCGAGCTTGCGCAGGGCTTGCATGTCTTCGGGAGACTGCGCGACCACGGCCTTCAAGGCGGCGAGGGCGTCCCCCTCGTGACCCAGCGCCTGTTGCGCCTCTGCCAGGGCACGCTGTACGTCGAGGTCGCCTTCCCCCGCGGCAACGAGCTTCTGCAGGAGCGGCGCTGCCTTGACCCAATCCTCGACCTCGACGTAGCAGAAGGCCAGCGGGCGCACGACGTCCGCGTGCGCGCCATCCAGCTCGAGACATCGCTCGAACCGCTGAACCGCCTGTGCCTTGTTGCCCGATAGCAGCAGCGCTCTCCCCCAGTCGGCGTGGAGCGCGGCGTCGTCCAGGCCGCTCGCTGCACGCTCGAAGGCGTTGGCCGCTTCCGTGGGGTCATCCAGCTCGAGCTCGGCGCGTCCGAGGCGCAGCCAGGCCTGAGCGAGTCCGGGCTGCAGCGACGTGAGCTGCCTCATGCAGCGGCTCACGTTGCGCGCGTCGTGCCTGGCCTCGTAGAGCTCGCCGAGTCGTTGCCAAGCCTCACTCAAGCCTGGATCCAGCTCCGCTGCCCGCTCCGTCGCTGCGATCAGCGCCTCGTCCCCGTCGTCCGACCGCAGCTGCCAGAGGGCGCTGGCGAGCAAGCGGAACCCGGTCGCGCCATCCGGAGCCAGCCTCGTCAGCTGCCCCAGCGTGCTCAACGCAGCTTGGAACGCCCCGCGCTCCATCTGCAGGACGCCGAGCTTCTCGAGCGCCGCTGGATCGTTGGGCTTGAGCGCCGCGATCTTGGCCAGCACCTCGCTGAGCTCCTCCTCGCGCCCCAGCTTCCGCAGCAGCTCACCCCAGGTCTCGAGGATGTCCAGGTCGTCGGGAGAGACCCGGGACGCCTGCTCGAAGCAGGCCACCGCCTCGTCGTTGCGCCCGAGGTCGACGAAGACCTTGCCCAACCCGAGGTGCACCTCACCTCGGTTCGGCTCGAGCTCCACGCAACGCCTGAAGGCCGCGATGGCATCCTCGGTGTTGCCCAGCTCGCGCTCCACTTCACCCAGCAAGGCCTGCGCGTCAGCCTGATCGGCCGCGATGCGCACGCTCTGGCGCAGGGCCTGGCGAGCCTCCGCCCACGCGCCGCGCGCGGCTTCTGCCCTTCCCAGGCCAAGAAAGGCCGTCGCGTCGTCCGGCGCGTGCTGGAGCGCGCGCTTGAATGACTCCTTCGCCTCCTCCGCGCGCCCCAGGTTGAGCAACACGTTGCCAAGGCTCGAGTGGAGGTCGGCGCGATCGGGCAGCGCCTTCACGCCAGCCTCCAGGGCGCGCACTGCCTCGACGTCCTGCTCGGTCGCCACGTAGAGCCTCCCCAGCGCGAGCTGCGCCTCGAGCAGGCTCGGCTCCCGGTCGGCTGCGGCGCGGTAGGCCTGGATAGCCGCTCCGAGCAACCCACAGGCCTCACAGGCTCGCCCGAGTCCTGCTCTTGCAGGCACGGACTCGGGCGCCAGCTTGACCGCTGCCTCGAAGGCTTCCCGAGCCTCCTGATGTTGCCCCGCGGCAAATCGAGCGTCACCGAGCGAAACGTGGAGCGCAGCGGACTCCGCGTTCTCCGCGGTCGGCAGCACGACTGCGGCCTCGAACGCCCTGACGGCGTCAGGGTACTCTCGGAGCCGCATGCGACAACCACCGAGCAGCGCCCAGCGCTTCGCAGTTGCCGGCTCCAGCTCGAGCAGCTGACTCAGGGCGCTCGCGGCGACCTCGTCCTGGCCCTGGGCGATCCGCAGCTCCGCCAGTCGCTCGTAGCCGCGACCGAACTTCGGATCCAGCGCCACCGCTCGCTGGTACAGATCCGCCGCGCCGGAGCCCTCACCGAGCTCGGCCAGCGTATCCGCCAGGTACTGGATGCACTCGAGCGAGTCGTCCCGCAGCCTCAGGCTCTCCTCGAGCGCCTTCCTGGCCTCCGCCCAGCGCTCGGTCTTGAAGTAACCGATGCCGAGGCTGAGCAGGATGTCTGGATCGCCTGCGCCGAACTTGACGGCTTCTGCGAAGCGCTCCGCGCTCTCCTCGAAGCGCCCGAGCTTCTGCAGGCTCCCACCCAAGGCCGCGTAGAGCTTCGCGTCCTGGGGAGAGAGCTGCACCGCTGCCTCGAAGGCACGGGCCGCTTCGGCGTCCGCGCCCCGTGCATCCAGTAGCTCTCCCAGGGCCACCTGCCCCTCGAGGAACCCTGGATCGAGCTCCACGGCGCGCTCGAAGGCCCGCTCGGCGGCGGTGGCGTCAGCCTCGCCTCGGCACACGGGACCAAGCAACTTGTATATTTCCGTACGGTTATTGTCACCAGCGGCATCGAGCCGGGCCGCCTCCTCGAGCGCGAGGCGTGCTCCATGCGAGTCCTCCAGCCCGAGCAACGCCTGCCCCAGACAGAGCGCGAGGTCCGCATCCTTCGGGTTCGTCTTCGTCGCGACCCGCAGGCTGCGGCAGGCGGGCTCGTACAGCGAGAGCGCCAGTCGCACGCGCCCGAGGTGGGGTTGCAGCCCGACCAGGTCTCGATGACCTGCCGCGGCGATGGTCTCGTCCTCCGAGTTCGACTGGTCGTTGAATACCTTCTCCGCGAGTTCGAACGCCTCCAGCGCCCTGGCGTGCTGTTGCCGTTCCGCGAGGATACGCCCTACGAGCACCTGTCCGGGAGCGAAGTCGGGGTCGATCTCCAGAGCGCGCTGGAGCGCGTCGAGCGCCTCGTCGGTCTCGCCGAGCTCCGTCGCCGCCCTGCCCAGCTCCTTCAGGGCGTCTCCGAGGTCCGGTCGCAGGCGCACCGCTTCCTTGAGCACGCCACGGGCGTCACTCCAGCGCTCCAGGCGATTCAGCGAAGCGCCCAGCGCGCCGAGCGTGCGGTAGTCGTCTTCTTCGACATCGACCACCCGTCGAAATACCTCCACGGCGTCAGCGTGGCGCCCGACTCCTTGAAGCACCTTGCCGGACCTGCGCTGGATGTCGAGGTCAGCGGGGAACGCCTCTGCCGCGCGGTAATAAGCCTCAGCCGCGCCGCTCTCGTCGCCGAGCAGCGCGCGCAGCTCGCCCAGCCCCAGCCACAGGTCCGTGTACTTCGGCTCCAGCTGCAGGGCGATCTCGAAGGCCTCGATCGCCTCCTTCGTGTCCTCCTGCTCGCGGCAAGCCTTACCGAGCTCCCGTCGAGCCAGCGCGGCACTGAACGGCGCCTTGTAGTCTGCTGCCGCCTCGTCTCCGCCTGCTTCCGCGAGCTCCAGGGCCTTGGTCAGCGCCTGCTTCGCCAGCTCCCACTTGCCGGCCTGGTTGTACGCCATGCCGAGGTTGAGTCGCACGCTGGCATCCTTGGGCAGCAGCCGCGAGGCCTTGAGCAGCAACGGGTTGGCCTCCTCGCCGCGCTCGAGCCGCACCAGCACCGCGCCCACCTGAGCCAGTACGCCCTCGTCATCGGGCATCAAGCGCAAGGCCTCTTGCAGTGATCCTGCGGCGTCCTCGTCACGCTTGGCCACGAGGTACAGATCCGCGAGCGCGAGGTGCGCCTGGGCGTCGTCCTTCTCCAGGCGCACGACCTGCTTGAACGCCTCGATGGCTTCGTCCTTCAGATCGAGGGCAAGACACACCTCGGCCAGCGAGCGACTCGCGCGCACCAGGCTGGAGTCGAGGCGCACGCACTCGCGGTACGACTTGCGCGCCTCGGAGAGCTGTCCGAGCGCCCGCTGGGCGTCACCCAGAAAAGCAAACGCGAGGGCGCGCTCGGGCTCGAGGCCGATGCTGCGCTCGAGGCTCTCGACGGCCTCGTCGTACTTCTCTAGCTTCACCAGCACCACGCCGAGCTCGTAGTGAATCGCGGCGTCCTTCGGCAGGAAGCGCAGTGCCACACGGAAAGCATTCGCCGCAGCTGGGTACTGCTCCGCCGCGGCGTAGGTGCGGGCGATCGCGCAGTGACCCTCGACGTACTCGGGGTCCAGCTCGAGCGCCTCGCGGTAGGCGTCGATGGAGTTCTGGAGCTCGTCGAGCTCAGCTGAGGCCTTGCCCAGGAGCTTGAAGCCCTCGGCCTCCGTCGGGACGAGCTTCGTCTGCTCACGCAGCGTGCGCTGCGCGGCCTCCCAGTTCTCCGTCGACACGTAGGCTCGCCCCAGCCTGAGCATCACCTTCGGATCGTCCTTGGCGACCTTCAGCGCGCGCTCGAAGCAGTCCACTGCGCCGGCGTACTCCGCCACCTCGACGTAGGCATCGCCTCCACGCAGGGCCGCGTCGGGGTGCTCCGGGTTCAGCTTCGCCAGCGCATGCAGGGCCGGTCCGGCGATCTCGAAGCGCTTCATCTCGAGGGCGATGTTGCCCAGGGCCTCCTGGGCGTCGGCGTTCTCGGGCTTCAGCTCTGCCGCGCGGATCAAGGCCTCGAGGGCGACCTCGAGCTCGCCCTGCTCCTTCTTGACCAGACCGAGGTTGTAGTGGGCGAGGAAATGATCCGGCTGGAGCCCGACGGTCCGCTGATACTGCTGCGCGGCTTTCTCGAGCTCGCCGTTCTTGTGATAGGCGTGCCCCAGTCGGTAGCGCTTGACCGGATCCTTCGGGTTCATCATCAAGCTCGACTCGAGCAAGGTGATGAGCTGCTTCGCTTCCTCGTTCATGCTGTATCCCCGTCCCGGTGGGGCCTCCTCGGACTCCTGAACGAGTCCCCAGGCAGGCGCTCACTGGGGGCGATACGATATCCGAGAAGTGCCAGAGTCAGGGTTAAATGCTGAGCACATCCACGGATTTGCGTGATGCCAGCGAGCCTTCGACGCGAACGGCGGGCAGGCACCGAGCCCGGTTCCGCTTACGGTGCCTGCTCCAGGTTTGGGGGTGAGGGGGTCAGGGCTTCGGCACGGGTTGGGCCGCCGGAGCGGGCGACGCAGGCGGCGTATCCTCACCCAGCGTCTCCAGCTTCTTCTTCACGTCGGCGCGCTTGTCCTTCAGGGCCTCCTCGAGCGTCTCTACTTGCCGGCGCTGCTTGGAGAGCCGATCCTCCAGCTCCAGGATGCGCGTGACGATCGGGTTCGCCCCAGCCGGTGAGCCGCTCTTGTCGCCCAGCGCCTTGAGGTGCTCACGCATGCGCTCCAGATCCCCCTGGATGCGTTCGACCTCCTTGTTGGCGTCGGCCAGCGCCGTGTTCGCTTTCTCCACCACCTCGAGCAACGCCACGGCCTCCCCCAAGATCTTGCGCTCGCCGTCGGTGAGCTCCGGCTTCTTCGCGAGCTCCTTCATCGCCTCCACGTTCAGGCTGTACAGCGGGGTGCGTCGCTGGAGCGCCTGTTCGATCACCAGCTTGCGTTGCCCACGACTCTTGGCCTTCGCCGCGAACACCGCCAGCGGCTTGTTGGTGTCGAGATCGTAGTCGAGCTCGTCAGCTCCCTGAACCTTCGAGTTCTTCACGATGTCGAGCACCAGGTACACGTCGCGGGGTGCCCCGCTGCGGTTGGTGAGCATGTAGGCGGCCTCGGCGCGCAGCACGTAGTGCTCGATCATCACGCCCTCCTCGAAGCGGACCTTCTTGAGCTCTTCCACCGGCTTCGCGCGGAAGTCCGGGTCGTACTCCAGCTCCACGTCGAGATCGACGCCGAAGTTCATGAACGCTCGCTCCTTGGGCTTCAAGCGCGGGATGCCCGTTTCCCCGCTGAAACCCGTCTTCTCGTAGATTGAAACCGGCCCCGCCGGCAGCGTCTGTCCGCTGGTGTTGGTCAGCCGCACGCCGCTGCGCCCATAGCTCGACCCGCTTCCAGCGCTCCCAGGGGAGTCGAACCAGGTCAGGCGACGAGCTTCGACCGCCTGAGACGTGAAGGGCACCAGCGCCGAGCCGTGCGCTCGGAGCTGGAGCTTGTTCGCCAGCCGGTAGGAGAACAGCGCGCCCGCCTCCACCCCCGTCGACTGGGCAACCTCCGCCAGGTTCCCGATGCTGATCTCATCGCTCTCGCCGCCGGTGACCGACGCCATCCCCATGCGCACCTTCGGCGCCCGCGTGCGGTGACTCCCCCCGAGTCGACCGTAGCCGGAGCCATAGCCGTAGCCGGAACTGGTGCTGGTGGTCTCGATGTTGTCACCCCAGATCTGATCCGGGGTCTGATCCGCGAGCTGAGGCACCGTCGAGAGCTTCTCCGGCGGTTCGGCCAGCGGTCGTCGTGAGTAGCGCGGCGCCGAGAGCGGGAACAGGAAGGAGTCTGGCCGGCCATTGACCAGCTCCACCTGGACGTCTCGCCAACGCTCGTCGGTGTCGTTGTGGATCAGCGCCCAGCCCTGGATGCGTGCGTCTCGGGACCCTGGTTCGAGCACCAGCCGATAGGTGGAACGCCAGACGGGCGTCTCGGCGATGTAGCCGAGGCGCACCGGCACGGACTCGGTGGCCAGCACGCGCAGACCGCGCTGGATCTGCGCCGCGCGGCCCGAGAGCGCCCCGGCGGCAGAGCCCAGGCGATTCGCCAGGATCGGGTCGGTGGGACGCAGCGACGACACCTGCGAGGCGCGGAAGCGCCGCAGGGTACCGTCCTCGCTCAGCAACGTCAGGTAGTGGTCGTTCTCTGTATCCGGGAGGTAACGAGGCTTGGGCACCTTGCCGCCCTCTTGCTTGGCTTCCTCCTCGAGCACCTCGAGCGGCACCGGCGGCGCCTTGGTCACCTCGACCAGCTTGCCGCGCACCTTCTTGTCGGCGCTCACCAGCTCGAGCTCGACTCCCTTGAGGCTGTTCAGGACGTCCTCGTAGGTGACGGGGGTATCCGACTCCAGCGGCAGCGCAGCGAGCGACCGGGCCAGCCCGCGGCTCATCACGCTATCGAACTCCACCGCGGATACCTGCGCCTTCCCGCCGTCGGTCATCACGATCAGCGTCTTCAGCGCGTCGTCGACGTGGGACGCCGGCACCGGCAGCGTGTCCGTCCCGCCCTCCAGCGTACCCGCGCGCTCGAAGTACCCGACTCCGGTCTCGTAGAGCCGCACTGTCGTCAGCGGCAACACCGGCTGCGCAGCGCTCTTCTGTTCTGCGGCGCACCCCATCGAGCTCAACGCCACGCCGACCACCACCAACGAAATCCAACGCATCAACGACTCCCCTTTTCTTCGGAGCGCATGGGACAAGACGCTCGTCCCAGAGTTCCACGCTTCCAGTCCAAAAGGAATGCTGGTGACGTTTGCGTCCCGACGGGAACTTTGCACCGCGGTGCCCTGGGGGAAGCCCCTGGATTGGTGCCGCGTATCACGCGCGCCATCGGGCAACCCCCAGGACTCGCGCCCGCGCGGAGCCCTGATGGCCCGAGCGCTGTTCGCAGAACACCGATGCGCAGTGCCCCAACGCCCAGTGCCCCAATGCGCAGTGCTTTGATGCGCAGTGCTTTGATGCGCGGAGCACCAGGCCACTTTCCGCACGGCATTAACGGAAGCTAGTCGCCCGGGGGCTTCAGATCCGCGGCGCACCGAAAGCCCAGCGTCGGGCTACGCTCACTCGCAGGCTTGGCGTCGCGCACCGACGCGCGGAGCTCCCCGGCCGGGCTCAGGAAGTGCCCCCCACGTACCTCGCGCTTCCGCGGGCCGTCGCCCTCGCCCCTGTCGCCCTCGCCCCTGTCGCCCTCGCCCCTGTCGCCCTCAGCCTCGTCGCCCTCAGCCTCGTCGCCCGCGGCGTGGTCGCCCCGAGGCGCGTACCAGTCCTCGACCCACTCGGCGACGTTGCCGACCATGTTGAGCGCCCCGCTGGGCGCTGCCTGGTCCGCGAAGGCGTCGACGGGGGCGGTCCTCACGTGACCATCGTCGGCGGCGTAGGCCATGGGCAGACGCAGGCCCTGGGTGCGCGACCAGGCGAAGCACTCGGCGCCGCAGGCGTTCGCTCTGCGTTCCCCGAGTCCATCCCCCCACGGATACGCGCGACCGTCCGAGCCACGAGCGGCGTACTCCCACTCCGCGCTCGAAGGCAGGCGCTTGCCATGAGCCTTGCAGAACCCCGACGCCTGAGACCAGTCCACGCAGCTGATCGGGTGGTTCACGTCCTCGGAGCGCTCGGTGTTGCACAGCTTGCCGAGCAAGATGCGCTCCCGCTTGCTCGCGCCTTCGATCTCCGGCTCGGGAAACACCCTCGAGCACTCCCCACGATCCGAGCATTGCTTGTATGCCGCGACGCTGACCTCGGTGCGATCGATGCAGAACGTAGCGACGTCGACCTGCCGCTGGGGACGCTCGGTCTCGGTCGCGTCCTTGCCTCCCCAACCGAGGAAGAGCTTGCTACCGCGGACCTCGAGCATCCCCGCAGGGCAACTCGGCTGCTCGACCGCGGCCACGACCTCGGGCGCAGAGGGCGCCGCCGCCAGCACCTCGGGCGCAGGCTCTCCGCCGCGCTCCAGGCGGCTCACCAGGCCCAGACCCATCAGCAGCACCGCTGCTCCCGCGAGGAAACGCGGCAGCATGCGCCGCGCGACTCGAGGTGGGACGCGCAGCGTGCCGGGAGCGGAGGTACCACGCATGGTCTGGCTGGGCTCGGCGTCGGGCTTCGGTTCCTGCGCGGACGCAAGGACCTCGCTCTCGTCGGGCGAGGAGTCGCGCTCGAAGGCGATCTTCGCCGAGGACGGCGGATTGCGGAGTTGCGGCGCCGGGGCGCCTTCGATGGCCCGCAGCAGGCGCTCGCGCTCGGCAAATGCCTCCCCACCCCAGCGCACCGCCCAGGCCCCCACCTGCTCCGGCGTCACGCCCAGGCTGGGACGCTTGGCCACGAAAGCCTGGAGCGCGTCTGCCATTTGTTTTGCCGTACGGTAACGTTTCTCCGGATCCCGCTCGAGCCCCTTGAGCACCACCGCGTCGAGCGCCGGCGGAAGAATCGGCCGCAGAGAGCTGGGCGCTGGCACCTCGGCCTGGAGCTTCTGGTAGCTGATGTCCGTCGGGGAGTCGGCGTCGAACAGCCGCTTGCCCGCCAGCAGCTCCCACAGCATCACCGCCGCCGAGTACACGTCGGCCTGCGCCGTGACAGGCTTGCAGAGCAGCTGCTCGGGAGCCATGTAGCGCAGCTTGCCCTTGATCTCGCCTTGCTGCGTGGTGTGCAGGCGCCGGCTGGCCTTGGCGACGCCGAAGTCGACCACCTGCGGCACGCCGTGAGGCCCGAGCAACACGTTCTGCGGTGAGACGTCTCGATGGACGATGTTCAGCGGTTCGCCCAGGGAGCCGCTCGCGATGTGCGCTGCGTGCAAGCCCCGGAGCACGCCGATCAGCACATGCAGAGCGATCGCTGGCGGAACCCCATCTCCGGACCGGATGGCGTTCGCTGCCAGCGTCGATACGGGCAAGGCGTGGGCATACTCCTGCACCATGAACAGCTCGTTCTCGCCTTCGACGACGTCGAGCACACGGACCACGTTGGGGTGCTCGACGCGGGAAGCCAGGTGCGCTTCGTCCAGCATCATGCGCACGAACTGCTCCTGAGCAGCGACGTGGGGGTGCAAGCGCTTGACGGCGACGGTACGACTGAAGCCCGCGCCGCCGAGCTGGCGCGCCAGATGAATGGTGGCCATGCCCCCGCGACCAATGCTGTCGTAGATCGCGTAGCGCTCGATGACTGCCAGCGGCTCCAACCTGCGTTCACTCTCCCAGCGTCATGCGCTGACGTCGGCGAGCCTCCCGAGAATCGGACGACTCGTCACCAGCAGCGCACGCGCCACACTCGCACCTCTCGAGAGCATAGCGGCCGCTGCTTGTTTGACTAGGCGACCGCCTCAGTTTGCTGGGTGCATGTGGGACGCGAACTCAGATCCGTGTGGTTGTTTCCGTCCGGACCGGCTGCCGTGGCGAGCCTCGACGGGGGCGTCCATTCTGGCCATCGTTTCTATGCGGTAACCGCTGGACGGTGTGCGTGATCGGAGTTGACCACAGGTCAGTCCAGCTGACATGCCCGTCGAAGGTATGGCAATTCCGCCACGCTCCGCGGCGACGGGTGCGTCGAATGCCGGAAAAACTCCCAGGTTTTCCACGAGGTCCAATGCGGCCACTATGCCTATAGCTGGGAGCTGTCCACGTCCTCGTCGAGCAAGACCGCGCCGACCTGACGCAGAGTGCCCGCTTGCACCATGACGTGTTGCGTGAGGGTGTGGATGTCGCGCAGGTGCTTCTCGAACGGTGAGCGCGTGTACACCGCGGCGCCACCTGCTGCCTCGTGCAGCGCGTCGACCGCGCGCACCGCTCCGCGTACGGCCTGGTTGGCAGCAAGCCGCAGATGCGCGCGCTTCACCGGCGAGATCAACTTCTCTTGCCGCGTGGAATCCAGCTTCAGCGCCTCGGCATACAGCTGGTCGCACGTCTGGTAGAGCAGCGCCCTGCCCGCCTCGAGCTCGCCCTCCGCGCGCGCGAACTCGAGCTGCAGGTGGCCCTGACTGCTGGCTCTTCGCCCGCCGGGCAAGCGCTTCTGCGTGAGGTAGCGCTTGAAGTCGTCCAGCGCCGCGCGTCCGATGCCGAGGCCCACGGCGGCGACGCCAGCGGCCAGCAGCCCGAACAGCGGAAAGCTGAACAGCGGCGCGTCGTACCGCGGCTCCGAAGCGAGCACTCGAGCGACTCGCCGCTCGGGGACGAAGACATCCGTCAGCTCGATGTCGTGGCTCCCGGTGCCCCGAAGGCCAAGTGTGGACCAGGTGTCATGACGGACGGCGTCTCCCGGAGGAAAAAAGACGCTGATCAGATCGGTGCCGGAGTCCGTGATGCAGCGCGCGCCCGCCATCCACCACGTCGCGTTCTCGCAGCCGCTCGCGAACGGCCAGCGCCCCGTGACGCGATAGCCGCCATCGACCGGCGTGGCCTGGCCCATCGGCGCGAAAACCCCGGCGGTCACCGTTCCCTGCTGCCAGATCTCCTCGGCGCCCGGCTTTGGCATGTACGCGCTGAGCAACCCCGTCGTGGCGCCGGTCATCACGCACCAGGCCGTCGCCGAGTCACCGCGCGCCAGCTCCTCGAGCAGCCGCACGAAGCCCGAAGGCCTCGCCTCCGCGCCGCCCAGCGGCTGCG
>JAGQIY010000375.1 GCA_020430865.1 Myxococcales bacterium | reverse complement strand
TTGCGCGCTTGCTTCGGCGCCGCGTCGACATGTCCAGCGAACGCATCCACCAGCGCGACCACGAAGGTCTCGCCCTTGACCGTGCGCAGAACGGCGAGATCCCCGTCGCGCTTGATGGCTTCGACGCGACCGATGGTCAACGTGCCGCCTTCGTGCCCGACGTAGAAGGTGATGTGGCGCCCTTCGGCGGTGTTGTGCCAGCCCTTGTTGTCCTTCTTGGCTTCGGCCAAGCCGAGCAGCGCGCTCAGGTGGTCTTCGGTCATGGCATGGCTGTGCTCGACCCTGGCGGGGGTGTCAAGACGCTTCGCAGGTCCCCCGGTCGCCGAAGACGCGCGGGCCCTGGTCGGTCTCCCGGGCCTCGCCCGACGCCGTGCTATACGGGAGGCAGAATGAGCCAGGCAGCGCAGCGCGAGTTCGCCCCCGACGAGCACGTCGTGGTGGACGACGTGCAGAAGTTCTTTGGCAAGTTCCACGCGCTCAAGGACATCAACATGACCATCCGCCGGGGTCAGATCGTCGTCATCATCGGCGGCTCCGGCGCCGGCAAGACCACGCTCTTGCGCATGCTGATCGGCCTCGAGCGCCCGTCGAGCGGACACATCTACATCGACGGGGAGGACATCGCCCCCCTCGGTGACCGCGACCTCAATCGCGTACGGAAAAAGTGCGGCATGGTGTTTCAGTACGCCGCGCTGCTCGACTCACTGAACGTGATGGACAACGTCGCCTTTCCCCTGCGCGAGCACACCAAGCTCAAGGAGAAGGAGATCAAGCGCCGGGTGATCGAGAAGCTGGGGATCCTCGGCCTCGAGAACGTCGAGGACCGCTTCCCTTCTCAGCTCTCCGGCGGCATGCGCAAGCGCGTGGGGCTGGCGCGCGCGCTGATGCTGGAACCGGAGTTCCTCGTCTACGACGAGCCCACCAGCGGCCTCGATCCGCTCACGAGTCGCATGGTCGACGACCTGATCTTCGAGACGCGCGATCGCTTCGGCGTGACCAGCGTCGTGATCAGTCACGACATGGCCAGCGCGCTGAAGATCAGTGACTACGTGTTCCTGCTCAACAAGGGCGCCATCGTCAGCGAGGGCACGCCAAAGGAGCTGGTTGACGGCAAGAGCCAGCTCGCCAACGACTTCCTGGAGTCCAGCGGCATTGCTGCCGAGGCGCTGCTCAAGGAGTACCAGGCGGAGAAGCCTTCAGGGTAGCGCCTCGATGGCCAGCTCGTGGAGCGTGGTCCAGGCGAAGCCGCGGCGCCTCAGCTCCTGGACCGCCTCGAGGTACGTCTCGAGCTTCGCCTGCCATGGAATATCCAGCCCGGGCTGGTGGCGCGAGAGCGCTCGCAGCCCGTCCTGAGTGTCGAGGAAGTCGATGCCATGAAGCTCGAGGTTCACGATCGGAGCGCCGGCGACGGAGCGCGCGAAGTAGCGGGCCTTTCTGGGTCCCAGCGGCCCCCTCGCCAGGAGCGCTAGGCTGGTGCCGAAGAACGGCATACGCAGGTACGGA
>JAGQIY010000374.1 GCA_020430865.1 Myxococcales bacterium | reverse complement strand
TGTTGGTGTCTCTTGTTTTCCTGCTTGCCGCCTGAGTCGCCGCGGCCGATGATGCGCCTAATCAGCAGCAGTGTGCTGACAGCTACGTCAAGGCGCATACCCAGCGTCGAGACGGCGACCTGATGGGCGCTCGTGAGCAACTGCTGGTGTGCGCCAGCCAGACGTGTCTGGCGGCGGTGCAGAAGGACTGCGCGCAGTGGCTGACCGAGGTCGAGTCCAGCCTACCAACGGTCGTCTTCGAGGTCGAAGGCGCAGACGTCAAGGACGTCCACGTCGAGGTCGACGGACAGGCCGTGGACGCAGACGCCCATGCTGGCCGCGCCGTGAGCTTGAACCCGGGCAAGCACCAGTTCAAGTTCACGTTTCCGGACGGCACCGTCAGCGAGAAGCAGGTCACGCTCCTCGAAGGGCAGAAGAACAAGGCCGTGAAGGTCGGAATTGACCGCGTCGGGGACGTCCCGGCCGGGGGAGAGGAGCTCCCCGAGGATCAAGCTCCCAGTGTCGATGAGGGCCCCGGGGCGCTACCCTGGGCGTTCGTCGGTCTCGGCGTGGTCGGTCTCGGGGTCGGCACTGGCTTCTGGCTGGACGCGTCCAGCAAGCTGGATGATCTGGACAGCAGCGGTTGTGCTCCGAACTGCGCGAGCTCCGACCGAGACGCCATCGAGCAGAGTCGGCTGATTGGTGACATCGGCTTCGGCGTCGGGGTGGTCTCTTTCGGAGTGGCGGCGGTTTTGTGGCTTGGCTCCGGCGGTAGCTCTGGCGCGGCCACCCTGGGCACCCAGGCGCGCTCCAAGCCGCGGGCACAGGCCCTGCGGTTCGACGTGCGCGGGCTGCGCGGTGGGAGCATGGCCACTCTTGGTGGCTCGTTCTGAGTGCATTCGGCGAGTCGTAGCTGGCTGCCAAAGCACGCGCCTCTGGTCGGGACTCAGAACGGGCTGGTCACCGGCGTCGCCAGGATCGACTCCAGCGCGTTCAGCTGACTGCGAACGGTCTGAAAGCGATCCTCGGGCGCGATGGCGAGCGCTTTTTCCACCCAGAAATCAATGCTGGGAGGCAGCGATGTTCGTAGGGCGTGCAGGCTGGGTCGCTCACCGCCTGTCGCCCACTGCATGGTGTTGATCAGGCCACCACGTGGGGTGGGCAGATGTCCACTCAGCGCGCGGAATACGATCACGCCGAGGGCGTAGAGATCGATACGGTGGTCCAGGATACGGGGATTGCCCGCCCAGGCTTCAGGCGCGATGTAGCTCGGAGAGCCTGCCACCATTCCATCGTCGGTGAGTGCGCTGGCGTTCAACACCTTCACGAGGCCGAAGTCCAGCAGGCGCACGCCGCCTCCATGCTGTTTGTCGATCACGAAGATGTTGGCGGGCTTGAGATCGCGATGCACGATGCCTTGAGCGTGGGCGGCCTCGAGGGTGTCGACGACGGGGCGCAGCAGCATCAGCAGGCGATCCGGCTTGATCTGACCTCCCAGCTGCTCGGCCTGGGCGAGGTAATCCTCCAGGTTGTGGCCGTGGAGCATCTCCATCACGATGTACGTGAGACCGTCGTCGGTGTGCCTGATGTTGTGCACGTGGACCGCATGGGTTCCGCGCAGCCGCGCCATGGCCTGCGCCTCGCGTTCGAGTCGTCGGTTGTACTGGGGGTCGAAACCAAAACCCGAGCCGAGGAACTTCAGCGCCACCTCATCTCGCGTCTCCAGGTCGCGCGCTCGGTACACCACTCCATGCGCCCCCGAACCGACCTTGGCCAAGATGCGGTAGCGATCTTGGATCACGGAGCCGAGGTCATACGCCATCAACTTGCAACGCTACTCTGGCTGTTTCGCGTGCGCAAATTGCTCGACGAGCGCGGCGCTCGCTCTCGAGCGTCAGGTCGTCGCGCCGCCGCAGCTCGACCCCGCCCCCGCGGTGCAGCCGAAGCAATGGCGGTTGACGCGAATCGTCCGTGCGCTCAGCACCTCGGGGTCGAAATCACGGATGTGGGCGATGCCCCGAGTCAGGCTCAGGTCGAGCATCTGATTGAAGTCGCAGTCGTACAGCGTGCCATCGTAGCCCACACTCAGCGTGTTGCGACACATCACACCGCGAGCAGCGGCGGGGTTGAACGCTGCGACGAGACGCTTCAAGTAGGCGTCCAGGTTGCCGCTGTCGAGCAGCCACTCCAGGTAGCGGCTGATGGGCATGTTGGTGATGGTGTAGAGCGCATCGAAGTGCACGCCGTGGCGCTCCGCCAGCTCACGCCTCCACTCGCGCTCGAGAGAAGCCTGGTCTGGTGGAAGGAACGCTCCCACGGGGTTCGTGACCAACACCAGGCGGTGTGCCCCTCGCCCATAGCCCACCGCGTTCAGGCGCTTCAGGGCGCGGATGCTCTTTTCGAAGACGCCCTCGCCCCGCTGACTGTCGGTTCCCAGGGCTCGATAGTGGGGGAGAGAGCAGATCACCTCGACGTCGTGAGTGGCGAAGAACTGCGGCAAGTCAGCGCCGGACGGAGTCTCGATCACCGTCAGGTTGCAGCGGTCCATGACGTGGCGGCCCTGAGACTTCACCGCCTCCACGAACCAGCGAAAGTCGGGGTTCAGCTCGGGTGCGCCGCCAGTGATGTCCACGCTCGGGATCTCGGCTCTGGAGAGCGCCTCGAGGCACCACTCGAAGACCTCCCGCGACATCACCTCTCGACGATCCGGTCCGGCGTCGACGTGGCAGTGGCGGCAGACCTGGTTGCAGAGCTTGCCTACGTTGACCTGCAGGATCTCGAGCGCAGCCGGCCTGAGGGGCCATAACCCTGCGGAACCGAGGGCTGCATCGAACTCCTGCGCGAGCGCGACGCGCTGCAAGGTCTGCAGCTGCGTCTGGGGCTCGGCCAAGGGCAGCCGTCGCGCCTGTTGAGAGCGGACCCGAGCTCCCATCACATGCTGACCTTGTCCGCATGGTTTCGCATCTGGACGCCGTGTACCAGACTGGCGCCGCCCCGAACCGCGGCAGCGACGTGGAGCGCCTCGGTCAGCTGTTCGCGATCGGCTCCCTTCTCCAGGCTGCCCTTGGTGAACGAATCGATGCAGTAGGGGCACTGAATCGCATGGGCGACGGCCAGGCCGATCAGGGCTTTCTCTCGCGCGCTCAGCGCCCCGTCCTTGAATACCGCGCCGTACCAGGCGAAGAACTTTTCAGCCAGCTCGGGGCTGAAGTCGGCGATGCCGCCGAACTTCTTCAGATCGTCGCTATCGTAGTAGTCCGCCATGAACAGAGCCTCCTCGGATCACATAGCACCGAGGTGCCCGGACTCGGGAGGCCCTGCGCCGCTCCACGGATCGGGAGTCCGTCGGAGCGTGCTCAGTTGATCACGGGATCCAGCGCTTGCTGGAAGTTCTCCGGGGTGAACGGCTTGGCGATCAAGAACAGCGCTCCTGCACCGCTGGCGCGCGCACGCATCTCCGGCGTGCCCTCCGAGGTGACGAAGCCGAATTTCACCTTGGGGCCATCTGCCCCGAGGGTCTCCAGCAGCTCGATGCCCGTCATCTCTGGCATGTTCCAGTCGGAGAGCACCAGATCTGGCGCCGCGCCGCGGATCTTGTCGAGGGCCTCGCGGCCGTTCTCCGCTTCCTCGATGTCATGATTGCCGTAGCCAGCCTGCCGCAGGGTGCGGCGTACGATCATGCGCATGGCCTTGCTGTCGTCCACGATCAGTATCTTCATCCGTCTCTCGCCTGTTGATTCGGCTACGCCGAGTGAGTGGCGCGCTCCGGCGGCAGCCGAACGACGCGCTCAGGCTGAACAAACGGCCCATCTCGCTCACGCTGAAGGCTTTTCAGAGCCCAGGCAGCGAGCGAACGCCCCGAAATGAGAAACGGCCCCGTTCGGGGCCGTTTCGAGGACTAGGTCTGTGCGAAGGAGAGGACTTGAACCTCCACGGGAGTTACCCCACTAGAACCTGAATCTAGCGCGTCTGCCAATTCCGCCACCTTCGCGTGCGCTACATCAAACGGAGTGGAACCCCGCTTGGGGGAAGGCCTTATGCTCCAGAAGCTGCGACTGCGCAAGGGTTTTGCTCACTTGATTCAGGCCTGCTGCGACCAGGCCTTCAGAAAGTTCCGGAACGGCCGATCTCCCAGGGCGTGAACGTCGAGTCCACAGCCTTCGCCCTCCTGAGGTGGCCAGTATGACTGGCGACTTGCTGGACGGCGCCCGCGCCAAGCGGCTGCTTCGTCGAGACGGGCGCTGGTACCTGGAGGTGGAGCTCCTCGTCGCGGTGGACCCTGGTGTCTTTCGGCCGACGCTGCAGCGGATCGAGGGCCGCGAGGGGATCCTCTGGTTCTTGACCCAGCACAACTCCGACTCCGATCTCGAGCGCAGCGCGCGGGGGGTCTTCGACACGACCTCCGGGCCCCACGCGACCTTCGAGTCTGCCAAGGGGACCTGGGTCCCGAGCAACACGTCGGCTCGCCACTTTCGTGATCAGGCGCGCAAGCGCCGCGCGGAAGTCGAGACCTACTGGAGGCAGCAGCGGGAGCTAGCGCGTTTACGGGTGGAAAATGACGAGCTCAAGCGTCGCCTGGCGAAGCTCGAGCGCATCCTCTACAGCCCTGGGAATCTCGACCTCCGCCTGCGCGGGAGCGAAGCACCGGCCGGCAGCGCTGCCAGCCCACACATCCCGCCTCACGGGGCCACGCCCCAGCCGGCGGAACACGCGGGTAGCGACCAGGCCGATCTCCAGAGCAAGGCGAGCCCGGCCTCGAGCGATGGCGTGGAGGGCGCGGAGGCTGCGGGCAGCGCAGCGGAAGACGGCGGCGAGGGCGGAGCGCCGGAGCAAGCGGGCGAGCCGGCGAGCATCCCCCCGCCAGTCCCGGACTTCGACCCCTTCGAGGTGCCGCCGCCGAACGCTTTCGAGCGCTGCATCGCGACCCTCGTGGGGAGCGACGTCGAGCTCGAGCCGCCGGATGGAGAAGCCGAGCACCTGGAGGCCTTCTACGGCGCCAAGCTCATGGGTGACGACGACGTCTTGCGCGGCGTGATGCTGGCAGACGTGGAGGCGGTGGCGCGCATGGGAGGCCTGCTACTGATGCTGCCAGAGCCAGAGGTGCTCGAGCAGATCACCGAAGGAGCGCCGACTCAGGACGCGATGGAAGCGATGAGTGAGGTGTTCAACACGCTGACCGCGGAGTTCAACAACCTGGAGGGCAATCCTCACGTCCGTTCGCGGCCGCTGGCGCTGGCTGACCCCGACGACGTGAAGTGGTTCAAGCACGCGCGAAACCGCGTCGAGTTCAAGCTGCCCGACGGCGGGTTGCTGGTGATGCTCGCCCGCTGAGCCGGTGCGTTGGCGCGCCACGGAGCGGCGTTCCACATTGCCGTGCGGTGTGGCTCGGGCTCCGAAGCATCCGAGGCACCCCCCGATGCTTTGGATCTGAAGTTTTCTGACGAGAGCGGTCCCGCTCGCCTTCGACACGCCTCCCGGTTAGACCGTGGACATGTGGCGCGCGGGAATCGTTGGGCTGGTGGCGTTGGGGGTGCTGACGGCGGGCTGCTCGTCCGACGGTGGTGAGACGGACAATCAGGCAGCCGGGGGGCAGGGTGGTAGCGCGCAAGGCGGCAGCGGTGGCGCGGACACCATTCACGGTGCCCAAGGCGTGACGGTGGACGAGGTCGCGATCTACCAGGGAGTGAAGCGCAGCCTGATGGTTGGGGGCGAGGTCGTGGAGAGTGACGTTCCGCTGATCGCCGGTCGCGCCGCGCTGGTGCGCGTCTTCTACAGCACCGACGCTGGGTACACCGGAGGCGAAGTGACCGCTCACTTGAGTCTGCCTGGAGGAGACCCCATCGAGGTCTCTGGAGTGCTCGGCGCGAGCTCGACCGACGACGCGCTGGACAGCACCCTCAACTTCCAAGTGCCAGGCGATCGCATAGGCGACCGCCTGGACTGGTCCGTCCAGATCCTCGAGGAGGGATTCGGGGTCAATGACCCTCGATCGCGATTCCCTGCGGAAGGAACTAGTCCGCTGGCGGTGGAGGGTAAGGCGAACGTCTTTCGCATCGTGCTCTCGCCTTTCCGCTACAACTTCGACGGCTCGGGTCGCTTGCCGAACCTCGACGATGCCCAGGTGGAGAAGATCACCAACCGGGTCAAAGCGCTCTACCCGGTGAGCGACGTCGAGACGCGGGTTCGCGAGGTCTACGACTGGCCTGACGAGCTGAAGAACGACGGCGACGGCTGGAACTCCCTGGGTTTCACCCTGGCCGGCTTCCGCAACAAGGATGGCGAAGGGGACGATGTCTACTACTACGGCATCTTCAATCCAGCGGACACCTTCACCAGCTACTGCGGGAGCGGCTGCTTGCTCGGCGTCACGCTCCTCAACAACAACCCTCCGGAAACGGGCAACGCGCTGCTGCGTCTCGCGCTGGGCGTCGGCTTCGAAGGGTTCGCCGCTGACACCGCCGCCCATGAACTCGGTCACGCCCATGGTCGCCAGCACGTCAAATGCGGCCTGGGTCTTGACCCGTCATCCATCGACCCCAGCTACCCTCACGACGGAAAGACGATCGGGACCTGGGGCTACGACATCACGACCGGTGAGCTGCGTGACCCCGCCGTCTTCAGCGACATGATGGGCTACTGCTCGAAGGTGCACATCAGCGACTACAACTACCGCGCGCTGTTCGAGCGCAGTCAGCGCGTCAACCAACCGCGGATCATCGGCGAGCTCGCGTACGACGTGATCGCGGTCGACGGCTCGGGGAGCGCCCACTTCGCTACCAGCTTCACGCGCCAGGCACCTCTCGAGGGGGCTGCGGTTCACGTGAGCGGCCACGACGCAAAGGGCACGCGCGCGGTGCGTGGGGAGTTCTTTCGCTACGACCACCTGCCCGGTGGCTGGCTCCTGGTCCCCCGGGACACCCAGCTCTCGAGCGCCGAGTTCACCGTTGACGGGCAGCACTACAGCGCTCGCCGCTAGCGGGGGGGCACGGACAGCCTGCCAGTCGAAAATCTGCTTGGCGCCGTCCCAGGCGACCGGCGCGCCCCTGGCTAGCGCTTGCGGCGCTTGTTGCGCGCCGGGATCTTGGCGGCGCGCCCCGATTCCGCGAGGGTACGTAGCTCCCGCTCGATCTCCTTCGAGAAGATCACCTTCACTGCCTCGACGCCGAGGGGGCGCAACGCACCCAGCGCTTGGCTGAGTTCCTCGGCGCTGCCGTCTCGACCGAAACCGCTGCCGGCGTGGTCGAAGAAGAAGCGCGCGAGCTCGCTGGCGGCCTTCGACAGGTGTTTCCGCAGGATATCGGCGGCCCCGGCTGCCGTCTCGAGGTCCACGCCGGACGCCTCGAGCTTGAGGCTGATGGTGAGCAGGCTCGGGCTGCGGACGACGAAGCGATCTCCCCGGCGTTCCAGCAACTTCAAGCGCTCGAGGTCGGCGATCAGGCCGGGGCGCGGCTTGCCATCCACGGCCTGCGCGAAGTCGAGCAGCTCGCTCTCACTCAGCATGCGCGGTTGGTCGTCGCCCCAGGGGCTGCGCAGCTCGTCGCTCAGTCCGAGCCACTCGGTGACGGAGACGTCGCCTCGCTCCATCGAGGTCAGCAGGTCGCGGATGGCGTTGATTCGCAGGCCGCGGTCCTGGAGGTTGGCGATCAGCTCGAGGCGCTCGAGGTGGCGCTGATCGTAGTACGCGACGCGGCCTCGCAGCTTCGGTGGCGGGAGGGCCTTCTTCGACTGGTAGAAGCGGATCGTGCGGCTGGGCACCTTGCTTCGAGCGGCCAGCTCATCGATCGTGAACTCCTCCTCCGCCTGGTCGGTGTCCGCTTCGCTCATCGTCCGGGGATCTGCATCGCACGAGCCGGGGTTGGCTGTCCATGCTCCCGGCTCCTGGCCCGAATCCAGCCCAGCCAGGCCAGCCGTCAGTAGCAGCGCGGTCATGCCGTCACCGCCGTCTCTGCCGTCCCGGGGCTCACGCCGTCCGGTTTGCTGAGCGCCTGGATGTGAGCCAGGGCGCCGAGCAGGGTCTTGCCCCAGCTCTCGCTGCGGTAGGGCACCCCGTGGTCGCGACAGGCGCGCTCCACCTTGGGTGCGATCTCGCGCAGGCGATGGGGAGGAAGCCTGTTGAACAGGTGGTGCTCGATCTGCAGATCGAGCCCGCCGCACAGCACGCTGCGCAAGCGACCCAAGCGGAAGTTGTAGGTCGCTGCGGCTTGCATCGCGTACCAGCGGCCGCGCTTCCTGGCCTTGGTGCCTTCGGGGAAGCTCGCGGCTTCCTCGCCAACGTGACCGCAGAAGATGGTCGCGGCGCTATACAGGTCCCGCAGCACCTCGCTCAGGTAGTTTCCGAGCATCACCTTCCACCAGAATGGACCTGCGAGCGCGGGCCACAGCGCATACTCGTAGGCGTAGTAGGGAGCGTATTTCCGCAACGCCTTCCAGTGCGCCTCGGCGATCGTCTTGCGGCTTCGATCCGGGAGGAAATCCATCCCGCCGCGACCGTTGCCCTCGTACACATCCGCGAGTCCCGTGAAGTGCAGGTTCATCACGAAGCCGAAGTTCGGGAACAGCATCAGCAGCGCGTACAGCAGCTGAAAGCGGTGCGCCGGGCGCCACGGCGTCTCGTGGGTGAGGCGCACGGGGCCGAAGTGGATGTCGGCGTCGTGGCCGGCCACGTTGGTGGCGCCGTGGTGGCGCACGTTGTGACCGTAGCGCCAGCTCTCTTCGTCGATCGGTGTTCTCCAGCGGAAACGCTTGGAGTGGAAGCGGCCGACCCCAGGTAGCTTGTCGTACGCGCCGTGCAACGCGGTGTGGCCGATCTCGGTTGCCTCGAGCTGCTTGTGCAGCCACAGCGCGATCACTCCCGCGCCGAAGCCGAGCGGCTCGAACGAGAAATGGATGGCAGCGCGGCCGGTCACTTCCAGACCTCGGGATAGCCGGCGCAGTCGCTTGACGTGGCGTAGGTCGGCGTCGCCGACGCTGGCTTCGGCTTCGCGCCTGATGGCGTCGATGGCGCGGCCGAAGGACTCGAAGCGCTCGTCGTCGCTGGCGAAGCGCTGGGCGATCGCCGAGTCGGCGCGGAGTGGATCGGCGACGGTCGTTGCCGCGCGGTGTGCTCTCTCCCCCAAACCCGGAACTGTCGAGGCGCGGTTCTGCGCCTGCACTTGCTCGGTCATGGCTCTCTCCTTCCGGACACACCACAGCTGCCTCTCGCTCCGAATACTGCAAGAGTAGGTGTGTCAAACAATGATGAGACATTGGTAAACGTGACAGTCAAAGCTGTCAAATAAAAACGGCGGCGCCGTTCGGGCTCCGGTCGCCGGGGTTGGAGGGGGGGAGAGGAGCGGTGCGAGGATTCGGCCCAGGCGTTTGTGGGGTGGCCGTCACCGCGGGCGTCCGGCCCATGCAGACAGCGTGCTAATGAACGGCCATGGCGGTCAGTCTCGAACGCACGCGAGTGGATCTGGGAGGCCTGATGCGGGTGCTCGGAGAGCACCTCTATTCGAGTCCCAGCGTGGCGGTACGGGAGCTCGTGCAGAACGCTCACGACAGCATCGAGCGGCGTCGCATCGAGGACCCCGAAGGCTGGGCCAGCGCCGAGCGCTGTATCCGTGTGGAATGCGACCCGGAGCGAGGCCGCATCTCCATCGAAGACAGCGGAGCCGGTCTGACCAGGGAGGAGATCGTCGAGTACCTGGCCACCGTTGGCACGGGCTACACGCGGAGGCTGCGCGACGCCTCCGCAGACGCCGGGCTGATCGGCTACTTTGGCCTGGGCTTCCTCACGGCGTTCGTGGTCGCGGAGCGTACCGAGGTGTGGACCTGCTCCTATCAGGACGCGGCGCAGGCCTTCCTGTTTCACTCGAAGAACGGCCAGCAGTACGGCGTCGAAGCCGCGGAGGCGCGCCCCGTCGGCACGCGGGTCACGCTGGAGCTGCGGGAGCGCTTTCGCGAGCTGTCGCAGGCTCACGTGCTGGGGTCTCTGGTGCGGCGCTATTGCGGCTTCCTGCGCTACCCGGTGTGGATCCACGAGGAACACGTCAACCAGCATCCACCACCCTGGCGCGACACGCAGCTGACCAACCCGATCCGCAGGAAGCGCGCGTTGCTCGAGCTGGCCGAGCGCTTCGGCATCGCCTTCGAGCCGCTCTGCGCCATCGAGGTGGACGGTGAGGCTTGCAAGGGCGTGATCTGGATCCACGCCGGTTCGACCTACGGCACGAGCGATCACCGTGATGTCCACGTGTTCATCCGCGGAATGCTGATCGGCGACGAAGATCGCGAGCTGCTGCCCTCCTGGGCCGGCTTCGCAAGCGCGGTGATCGAGAGCGAGGCGCTGCATCCCACGGCCAGCCGCGAGGCGCTGCAGAAGGACGGGGTGTACGAGCAGGTGAAGGCGGAGCTGCGCGAGGCGCTGATCGAGGGGCTCGGTCGCATCGCGGAGCAAGAAGCGGCGACCTGGCGGCGCGTGCTGCTGCGGCACAACGAGGCGCTGCTCGGCTCGGCGCTGTCGGACTCACGGCTGTTCGACCTGCTGGCGGAGGAGGTGACGCTGCCGACCAGTCATGGCGACCTGCGGGTGAAGCACATCCTGGAGAAGAGCCAAGGCAAGCTGCACGTCAGCCAGACGGAGAGCGGGGGCTTCGAGGAGCTGTTGTTTCGCGCCCTCGGGGTACCAGTGGTTCACGGGATCCGCTTCGCGGCGTTGCCGTTCTGCAAGGCCTACACGGATCGTGTGCGAGGGCGCCTGGTGCTCCTCGGAACCGGCAAGGGCGACAGCGAGCTGTTCCAGCGCGTCGAGCTCGCGGACGCGGAGCGAAGGAAGCTGGAACAGTGGTTCGGGCGCGAGGACGTGGCCGTGACACCGTGCCGGTTCGCGCCGAAGGAGTTGCCGTTCGTCTTGGTTCCCGACCGCGAGGTGCAGCTGAAGCGCCGCATCGAGTCGGACAGAGCCGACGCGCGGATCAGCAGCGCCGTGCTCGGCTTGGCCAGGCAGTTCACTGCCCAGGTCGGCTCACGACCCTCACTCAAGCTCTACGTCAACTGCGACTGCCCAGCCATCGAGCGTCTGCTCGACGCGACCCCCGAGCGCGCCGAGCGGGGCGTGCGCTTGCTGGCGCCGCTCGTGAGCCTGCTGTCGGAGACTGGCGAGGAGACCCGGCTGTTCGACGTGGAGACCGCGCTGCGTGACTTCTGCGCGGCCCTGTGCGAGACCCTCGAAGCGTGATTGCCGCGGTGTGTGACGCGATTGGCTCGAGTGTTTTCGTATGGATATCTGGCGTTGGTTGACTGAGGCTCAGCGGGGCTTGATGCGCCGCGGACACGTGCGCCTTGCGCGCGCTCTGGACGAGTTGCCGTCCCTGGTGGTCGACGAGGAGCACGATGCGGTCGACGCCCTGGTGGCGGAGGCGTTGCCGCTGGCGCGCGCCGCGGACAACCCCTGGCTCGAGGTGTTCATTCGTCACTGGGAGCTGCAGAGCCGGGTGCTGAATCGTGAACGAGTGAAGGACTCGCTGCCGCTCGCGGTCGAACTCTTGGAGCTCTCCTCACGCCCAGAGACGAAGGACTGCCCGCAGTCCGTCTGTGCCACCCAGGATCTGGCCTCCTGCTATGCGACCCTGGACGGGCCGGGGTATGTCAGCGAGCGCCTGGCCGTGGCGCGTGAGACGCTGGCTCGCATCGATCCCACGTGGCCTTGCTACCTGTGTATCTCCAGCGAGCTGGTCGATGCACTCCTGGATGGAGGTCGGGCCGAGGAAGCGCTCGCCGAGGTGGGGCGGGTGAGGGCGTCACTGCTCGAGCGTGATCAGCGGCAGACATGTCCTGCGCTGATCCGTCCGCGCGTGGACGCGCTGTTCGCCCTGGGGCGCTTCGAAGAGGCGCTGATGGAGCTCGAGCAGTGGGACGAGCCCGCCTCGGGAAGCAGCGGCGAGATGGCGATTCGACTCCGCAAGGCGCGCGCTCACGCGGCGCTTGGCCAGCTCACCGAAGCCAAGAACTCATTGCCAGACCCAGGATCCATCTCCAAGACGCCGAGCCACTACTCCGCGTGGATCCGAGCGGCACAGGCGCTGGTCAAGGCGGGCGCGATCCGGAATGACGCCGACCTCGGCGCGGTGTTGCGGGACATGCGCGCCGCCCAGGAGCAGAACGGAGCTTGGTTCCTCGCCTTCGAGAGCGCCGCCGTGGGCTCTGAGCTGGCTCTCGGTCGCGGCGCTCGTGCGACGGCGCGCCTGGAGCTCCGCCAGGCCCAGCGTCTGTTCGCCGAGCTGCGCGCGCCCGGAGCGCCCGGAGTCGCGTCCTGGGTTGCGCGTGTGGACGCCGTGCGGAGCGCCCTCGGTGAACCCGACCCGAGGCGCCCGAGCGTAGATCAGGACAGTGACGTCGAGGCGATGTGGGAGCGCGCCGCCGCGGCCGTGGACTGGGAGACGGAGGCGCTGTCGGACGACGCGCTCGAGGTCGTGCTCGGCTGTCTCGAGCAGATGGGGTACCTGAAGGAAGCGGAGGAGGTCGCCGAGCGCGCCGTCAATGTCGCAGCGAGCCCAGAGCAAGCGCTGAAGCCGAGGCTGCGCTGGGCCGAGCTCTTGAGCCGCGGCGGAGACGCCGAACGCGCTCTGCGGGTGCTCGCCGAGCTGGGGGAGCTCGAGGGTGAGGAGTTCTGGCTGCGCGCTCGAGCGG
This sequence comes from Myxococcales bacterium, assembly GCA_020430865.1. The sequence continues at coordinate 914 of JAGQIY010000374.1, read as the reverse complement.
AGGTGGACGTGCTGCGTCGCCTTGGCGATGACCAGCGCCTACGGACTCGCCTGGTCGCGCTGTGTGAGCGGGCCGACGCGCCGCCGGGTGCGGTGCTCTTGCTGAGCGAACTCGAGCAGCGTCTGGGCGACACCGCACGCGCGCTGCAACTCGCTCTGCGTGCCTCTGAAGCGTTACCGCGCGGAGAAGCTGATTGGAAGGTGGTGGAGCTTGCGACGGAACTCGGGGCTTGGACCGAGGTGCGGCGCGCGGCGAATCGCTTGGGGATGCCGGTCGAGCTTGGTGACGCCCCCATCGAGGAGGAGTGGGGCCTCGTGCAGGTCGTGTTTCCTGACGACCCCCAGCGCAGGCTGGTCGCGCTGCGGACGGGGCCGGTGACGGCGCGGGTGCTCGAGCTGTCGGGACCGACCGCCGATACAGAACACGGCGACGATCGCTTGATCTTCGATCCGGAGCCCGTCGAGCCCCCGCCGACGCACGGCCACGAGCACGGCCCCGACTGCGACCACGAGCACGAGCATCACGCTGGATGTGACGAGGAGCACGAGCACGGTCCCGATTGCGACCACGGCCACGATGAGGACTGGATCCCGGTGTTTGCCGTGCGGACGGTCGTGCGGCCCGGAGGGCTGTCCTCCTTCACCATCGACGGTCTACACCCCGGGGACGCTGTGCTTCAGCGCCTCGCGGACCTCCTCGACGCCTTCGGCGGCCGCCTCGAGGTGCGAAGTCCCGACGACTACTCGGTCAGGGTGCCCGAGCTGCTGCCCGACCTCGGGTGGCCGCGCCCGAAGCCAGGGGAGCGACCTGGGGTCTATGGCTTCTTCGCGATTCCCCGCACGGCGGACCCCGGGGCGGTGCACCTGGCGCTCCGGACTCTGTGTCGGGAGAGCCGGGCGCTGTTGGTCTGGCCG
>JAGQIY010000373.1 GCA_020430865.1 Myxococcales bacterium | reverse complement strand
GAGGGCAGCGGGATCGGGCTGGCGGTCGTGAAGAAGGTGGTCGAAGAACGCGGGGGACGCGTGTGGGTGGAGTCCGCGTTCGGCGAGGGGGCGACGTTCCACTTCATCTGGCCCCGAGCTTCATTGACCGAGTTACCCGTGATCCGGGTCACGGACGTGAGCGACGGCCTGACCAGCGCAGAGTCGCACGCGCAGTCTTGAATTCCTCAAGGAAACGAAGCTTGGGCAAAGACACGCTTCGTGCTAGGCTTGCGCCAGATGTTGAACGTACTCATCGTCGACGACAGCGACGATACCGTGGAGATGGTGTCGATGCTGGTGAGGCGTCGGGGGCACCAGGTGCGCGGTGCGCAGACCGCCGGCGCGGCGCTGGAGCTGGCTGCAGCGCGGGCGCCGGACGTGGTGCTCTTGGATCTCGGGCTGCCCGACCTGAGTGGGCTCGAGCTGGCAAGGCGCTTGCGCGCCAGTGGTCTGACCGACGCGCTGCTGGTCGCGGTCACCGGTCACTCGCGCGAGTCGGATCGCCAGGCTGCACTCGAGGCCGGTTGCGACGACTTCCTGAGCAAGCCGCTGCGCCGAAAGGTGCTCGATCGCGTGCTCCAGGACGCGATCGCCCGGCGATCTGCTGCGAGCTGACAGGTACGTTGTTGAAGACTGCGCCTGTTGAAGACTGCGCCTCCTGAAGACTGCGCCTGTTGAAGACTGCGCCTCCTGAAGACTGCGCCTCCTGAAGACTGCGCTTCTCCAGCCGCCTGCTAGGCTTGCTGAGGCCAGCGCGCCAGAAACGTGGAGCCGTCCAGGGAGTGACGTAGCTCGAGCTCCGCTCCGGCGTCCCGAGCGTGCCCGAGGGCGACGGCAAGCTGGACCGCCTGCGCGGAGGTCAGGACCACCGCAGACTCCCGCGCCTCGCATGGGTCGCGCTGAATCCACGGCTCCAGTGCCGTACGGATATCCGAGACGTTCACGCCTGGGCTGATGTGCAGGTGGAACTCCGCGCCGTGCTGCTGGTTTCTCCCGATGTCCAGGCCCTTCAAAGCATCGATCTCCCGCCCCCATCGCAACAGCTGAGCGAGGAAGTGACGCGCCTGATCGGCACGTCGCAGGCGGCAGTCAGCGACACCGTCCGCCACGCGCAGCTCGATCTGGCCCAGGTCGGGCCCGAGCGTCTCGAGCAGGGCGGCGATGCTCGAAGACTCGGCGTCTTCGTCCAAGTGGTCCAGCTGCGCGAGCACTTGCTTGAGCATCTCGGAGATGCGGAGTGCCTGGCGGCGGATGGTCTGAGCGCTGTCCAAGACGTCGGGGAGCCCTTCGGAGTCGAGCTCGATGAGCTCGGCACGCCCAGAGATGACGTTGAGGGGTGTTCCCAGGGCATGGGACAACGACGCGGCCAGACGGCGCAGGGCCGCGTGGCGCTCCGCACGCAACAGATCGTCAGGGTTTGGGGTCGAGTCGCCGTTCGGGGAAGTCACGCTGTAGGTCGTCTCGTGGTTGGAGGTCCCTGCATTCTCGACAGGAAAAGTGCCTCGCGCCCGTGCTCACTGCAAGCCTCGCGTCAACAACCGGGTGAGGTGCGGGGGAGAACGAGCAGGCTGCCATCCTGCTCGTAGGGCTCGCGCCAGTCCCCACTGCGGCGTCCGCCGCAGTGGGGACCGATGCGATCGAGATCACAGCTTGCTGAGCCAGGAGTCGACTTCCCGCTCGGCGTCGTCCCGGGCGGTGCCGTAGCGCACCTGGAGCTTGCCGACGAGCTCTTCCTTCCTGCCGGCGATCTGGTCGAGGTCGTCGTCGGTGAGCTTGCCCCACTGGGTCCGGGCCTTGCCCTTGAGTTGCTTCCAGTTGCCCTTGAGATGTTCCATGTTCATGCGTTCTCTCCTTTTGTGTTCCGTGTGGATATTGCTGAGTTCGCGTCTGCTCGGCCTCAGCAGGCCGGCTGATCCGGCATTCTGTGCTGACCCGGAGGATCGGCTGCGCCCTTGGAGTCCTGCCCTCGTTCGTTCAGCACACGTTCGATGCGCCGTCGCAGCTCCACCAGGCTGACGGGCTTGCTGATGACGAGGGTCGTTCCGCAGGCCTTGGCTGTCGGCACTGCCCGGGGCGCGTCTGCGATTGGGCTGAGCAAGATGATCGGGAGTTGCGGACTCTGCTTGCGAATCTCGGTGATGGCGGTCAAGCCGTCCATGCGTGGCATGTCGATGTCCGAGACGATGACGTCCGGAGGTGCCTGGTCGTCGAGCGCTCGCTGGAGCAGCAGCTTGCCATTCTCGAAGGTCTCCGTGCGGAACCCGGCGGCCCTGAGCACGGCGGATACCATCTGGCGCAGCTCGTCGTCGTCGTCGGCGATCAGCGCGAGCGGCTGGCTTGGCATTTCTTCTGGCATGAGTCCTCCTCCGGCGCCTGGCTGCGCCAGCTTCGCTTCGGTTTGCCCCGGCCGTCGGCTAGTGCTCGCCCGGGAGCATCAGGTCGACGCGGCGGTCTTCTAGATAGGTCGCTGGGGAGTGTCCGGTCGCGTCGAGCTCACCCCTGGACGAAGTGATGATGCGTGCCCGCTCGACGCCATGATCGATCAGGAACTGCCGGACGCTCGCGGAGCGGTAGCCGCCCAGGGCCATGTTGTAGGCCTCGCTGCCTCGGGGATCCGCGTGTCCAACCAGCAGGATGTCGTAGTTGACCATCCCCCCCTCACGCATGCAGTCAGCCAGTTGCTTCAGCTCGGGCTGGTCCTGATCGCGCAGGGTGGCTGAGTCGTAGCGGAAGTTGGGCTCCGCGTCGTCCGCGATGCCACACAGGTTCTTCACGCTCTTGGAGAAGCGGAGGGTGCCTGTGTTGCGCAGCGGTTCGGCCTCTCGGGTCGGTTCCGTGGTGCGGTCCTGGTGCACCACCACCGCCGTGTGCGTCGGTCCGACGGCGACGGGTTTTTTCGCAGGATCGCTGGCACAGCCCACGGCAAGCAGGAGAAGTGGAGCGACCCCGAAGGTGATTCGATGAGTCATGCTAGCGGTCCATCGCAAGTCGCGTGCCGCTTCGAGAGAGCGCTGATTTCACGACGGAAACGCGAATTTCTTCGCTGGGCGGCTCGCGCCGTGAGGCGATCCGCGACCAGCGCATCGCGGCTGACACGCGCACTCTCTCTCGCGCGCAGATCGGTCTCTCGCGTGCGGATCGGTCTCTCGTGCCGCCCCCCGCGCTCAGTCGGGGTCCAGGGGGGTCCTCAGAGGTTCTCTGGGCTTCGAGGTCTGCTCTGGCGGCTTGGCCTCGCCTTCCACGGCGTCGGCGATCTCCCCGGCGGTCGTCTTTATCGTGTGCAAATCGACTCGCCCGGCGAACACCAGCACGAGCGCGTCATCTCGCCACTTCGTGACACCCCAGCGAGCCCGGTCCTGGTTTCCTCCGAGCACCGCGAGGGATCCCGTGCCGTGATCGTAGCGCAGCCCGAACACCAGATCGCCGAACGCCGTGTAGCTGGTGATCCCGGCCGAGGCGCGCACGTAGTCCATGCTGCTGTGAAAGATCCGCTGCTCCACGTTGCCTCGGGTGATCTCGGGTACCGCCGACCGGTCCGTGGCGAATCCGAACAGCAAGCTGAGGTCACGATCGACGAACGTCTCCACGCCCAGCGCGAGGTTGATCAGGGTGGGCGTGTCCTCCCGGCGCAGATCGACGAAGCCTCCGCGCGTGCTCCCCCCGCTCCCGATCTCCGTGCGCTCCCCTTCGGCCTCGAGCGTCACGTAGCCAGACCGAGGTGTGTGCAGGAACAGGTCGAGCTCTGCTCGGAGCCAGCCCAGCTCGAAGCCGACGCCGGCGTTGAGGCGCATCGGCGGCGATACGACGAAGCTACCCGTCTCCGACTCGAGCACGCCGACTCCCTGGGTGTTCGACGAACCGTAGCCGGCCTCGTAGCTGTCGTAGAGATGCACGCTCGGGCTGCGTACGCTCAGTCCCAGGGTCCACTGCGGGGTTGCGTACCACGTGAGCCCGGCCTGAGCGGCGAGGTCCCAGGAGTGTCCATAGCTCGAGTAGTTCCCCGAGGTAACGACTGGGGTGCCAGAATCCAGCAGCGCGCTGACGCTGGCGTGCTCCTTCAGGCGCCCGCGGAGCACGTTCAGACTGAAGCCCAGCGAGAGCTGTTCTGACAGCGGGAAGCCGACGCTGGGGCCGAAGGCGCGGTTGCTCCAGTCGACGCTGAACGCTCGGGTCTGCCGCAGAGTCCCCGACGGGGTCTCGAAGCTGGAGTCGACGGCCTCCGCGCTCAGGTCCAGAGCTTCGGTCTTCGCGAGACAGATGCCGACGCGAAGCTGCGCTCGCTCCTCTCCCCCGCTCGGACCGAAGAAGTAGCAGGTGGTGTCTGGAAGCGAACTCAGCTGAGTGCGGCTCTGGCTCGGGTCATCGATGCGAGCGCCCGCGAAGCTTCCCGCCGGATCCGTCGGCTGGTGCAGGTCACTCATCTTCGACCATGAGTGACGGAACAGCCGAGAGGAGAACGCGAGGGAGCGATCGCCGATGCGGCTCAGGTTTGCGGGGTTGAGGATCGGGGCGGCCCCGTCCACTCCCAGCGCCACTCCGCTGCCGCCGAGCAGGCTGGAGCGCCCGGCGAGAGGAGACGAGTGGAAGTTCGCCTGCGCGCTGGCGACCCGAGGCAGAGCCGTGATCGCCAGCGCCAACGCCAAGCCGAGCTGTCTTGCGGTGCGCATATCCTCGAGGAGATACAACAACGGTCCCTGTCACTCCAGCCCCGGGGCACGTCATCGAGTGTCCAGGTACGGTTCGGGGACGGTGGGTCCGACGAGCTGACGAGGGGGACAGTCCGCCCTTGCCGTCTCTGGTCGTGCTTGTTCGGGGGGGAGGGGGCTCTACTGGAGCTGGTCGACTGCGCTGTGCAGGACCGCCCACAGGGCTACGTAGGTCGACATCAGCGCAAAGAAGGTGATGATTGCGCGCTGCAGGGGGCGTTGGGGTTCCATGGTTCCTCGTTCCGAGGCCCGCGCGTTTTCAGTCGTTCGTTGCGTCCACCTTGTGGGCGGTGCGCAAGCTGCCGATGCCAAGGGAGCGCGGGCCTCGCGGCTCGTCTGGCACTTCTTCCGGCGCGCCTGTCGGCGGGCCGTGGGGGACGACGATCGGCCCCTCCTTGTACAGATGCTCGTCGAGCTGCTTTCCCCACACCGGCATGTTCCGTCGCAGCCACTCCAGGGTCATGACGGCGTGCTCGATCTCTTCGTCGCGGTTGTGCGCGAGCACGCGCTGCAGTTCGGGGTCGTCGCAGGCTTCGACGCGCTGGTTGTACCAGTCGACGGCCTCGATCTCTTCCTTCAGGCTGCTCAGCGCGCGGTGAAAGTTCCGCGCGGTACTGCTCAGTTCATCCGATGGTTCGTGGTACTCGCTCACTCTTGCATCTCCGTGTGCAGGGTCACGCTCGACGTTCGTGGTTGGGAAGGAAGGCCAGCGGGCCTTCAGAGGGCTACACTGACGGACTGTCCTGGATGCTCGGCGCGCACCAGATCGATGCCCCGAGTTTCCTCGAAGACGGACTCGATGCGGCTGGCTTCGCTCGGGTCAGCTGGACTCGCGGCGACGATGACACCTTGATCGAGCAGCGACTGCGCGTAGCGCTTGGCCTGGTTCTCGGGCACGCCGATGCCGATCAGGGCGCCGGCAAAGCCGCCGCTCACCGCGCCGACCAGCGCGCTCTCGAGGGCGACGGCGAGGGGCCCGGCGACCACTAGCCCCAAACCGGGGACTGCGAGGCTCGCGATCCCGCCGATCCCGGCCAGGACCGCGCCGATCGCACCGCCCGCGACCGCTCCTTCCGGGACGGCGGGGCGGACGCGGGGCACGAGCCCGGACACCTGTTCCGAGAGGAAAAGACTGACACGGCGCCGGTCGACGCCCGCGCGCTCCAGTTCGATGATCGCTCGGTCCGCTTGTTCATGATCTCGATACACGGCGAATAGCGTGGCCATGCCTCGATGGTTTGCACGGCGAGTGCCAACTCCCATCCGTCGGGAAACGCACTCGGCGATGTCCGAAGGTGTCGCGAGATGGTCCCTTCGGCTCCAGAACGCCTCGCACGCCTGGTGACGGGATCAGCCAAGGCTTCGAACCTCGGGCCGGACAAAAGGGTGACAAATTGCTACTATGTGGCAAAAGGCTACGAGCGCAGGGGGAGCTGGCGGGCGATCGGAGTTTCAAGAATCGCATGATTTCAAGAGGTTCCACTCATGAGTCTGGCTCTCCTTCTCGGCACGACCTTTGCGTGAGCGCCTCACCATGCTGCTGGATGCCACAACGCCAAACTCTGAAACAGACACCAAGAACGAGAACCAGGAACCCGAGCCCGCGTCGGCCGTCCAGGGCAAGGACGCGGTCGCTAGCGTGACCAAGCAAAGCGACATTCAAGAAATCCGCAAGGAAACACGGAGCGCCGTGCTCTTCGTCGATGATGACGTGGAGATGGGCCGTCTCGTCCTCAAGCAGCTGGAGCGAGCTGGGTTTCGTGCCCAGACCGCGGTGAACTCGGAGGAAGCCCTAGCGGCGCTGCAGCACCACGATTTCGAGGTGGTGGTCTGTGACGTGCAGCTCGGCGGCGAGAGTGGCCTCGATCTGTGTCGCTGGGTGGTCGAGAATCGCCCCAATACCCCCGTGGTGGTGATCACGGCGTTTGGCAGCATGGAGACCGCTGTGGGTGCGATCCGCGCTGGGGCACATGACTTCATCAGCAAGCCGATCGACGCCGAGCTGCTGGCTCACGCCGTGCGCCGCGCGGCCCAGCACTCGGAGCTTCACCGTGAGCTCGCCCGCCTGAGAGAAGGTGCGGGGGGCGGTCAGCCGCTGGAGGGGCTCGTCGGGCAGAGCCAGCCCATGCGTGAGCTCGCCGAGGTGATCAACCGCGTCGCTGGCAGCGAAGCCAGCGTCCTGATCACGGGTGAGTCGGGCACCGGCAAGGAGCTGGTTGCTCGGGCCATCCACTCCCGCAGTCCGAGGCGTCACGGCCCGTTCGTGGCGATCAACTGCGCGGCCCTGCCGTCGAACCTGCTGGAGAGCGAGCTCTTCGGCCACATGCGGGGCGCTTTCACTGACGCGAAGCTCTCACGCGACGGCCTGCTCCGTGAAGCCAACGGCGGGACGCTGTTCCTGGATGAGGTCGGCGAGATGTCGCTCGAGATGCAGGTCAAGCTCTTGCGCGCGTTGCAGGAGCGCAAGGTTCGTCCCGTCGGTGGCACCAAGGAGCTGGAGTTCGATACGCGTATCGTCGCTGCCACCAACCGAGACATCGAGACCGAGGTCAAGCAGGGACGCTTCCGGGAGGATCTGTACTATCGAATCAATGTCATCCGCCTGAGACCTCCACCCCTGAGAACTCGTGGGAACGACATCCTGCTCCTCGCCGAGCACGTGCTTCGCCGTGTCGCCGAGCGCAGCGGTCGAGAGGTCACCGGGTTCGCGCCGGCGGTCGCAGCGCGTTTCCTCGAGTACGACTGGCCGGGCAACGTCCGCGAGCTCGAGAACGTGGTCGAGCGTGCTGTCGCCATGGCCCGCTTCGACAAGATCACCGTCGAGGACCTGCCGGAGAAGATCAAGAGCTACCGTTCGGATCAAGTCGTGATGGGGGGAGAGAACCCAGAGCAGATGTTGACCTTGGACGCGCTCGAGGAGCGCTACATCAGGCGAGTCCTCAAGGCCGTTCAAGGCAACAAGACCCAGGCCGCCAAGATCCTCGGCCTCGATCGCCGCACGCTGTACCGCAAGCTCGATCGCTACGAAGCACGGGACAAGGCCGCCAGGGCTGCGGAGTCCGCCCAAGCGTAGAGCGAAGAGATGAGCGAAGTCGGGCCGCTAGTACTCATCGCAGACGACGACGAGGACACGCTCTCACAGTTGCAGCGTGCCCTCGAGCGTCGCGGTTTTCGTGTGGAATGCGTGACGGATGGCCAGGCGCTGGTCGACCGCGCGCAGTTCGAGCCCCGTCCGGATGTCGTCGTCACGGACCTCGACATGCCCCGTCTGAGCGGGCTGGACGCATTGCCTTCACTGGCGCAACAAGGCATCCCCACCATCGTGGTCTCAGCGCTCCATCCCAAGCTGAACTACGACCTCATCTTGCGTAGGGGTGCCGCCGCGGTGCTCCAGAAGCCGCTCAGGCCGCGGCTCCTGGTGAGCGAGTTGATGCGACTCGTGGACCTCTCCGCGACGGGCTGAGAACCCGCGCGGAGGGCCCGTTCGGGCACGCTCGAGGAGCCTCAGCCACGAGTCGGGACCGGTGCCCCCGGCGGCTTGGTGGGAGCCACCTTCGGTTTGGGTGAGGGAACCGGCTCCTGCCCCGGGTTCTCTTCGGGACGAGGTTCGGTGCGCTTGGGGAGGTCGGTGGGCGGGATCAGCTTGTCGTCGTCTTGCTGCATGGGTCTTCCTTTCGTCACGAGCCGCTGCTGCGGCTGGTGGTGGCTGGTGGTCGCTGCGCGTGCAGCGCTCACCCGATCGCTGCACGCATCATTCCAACGGCACACATGCTGCAGCGGGCCACGGTATGAGCAGCTTTCCCCCGGTGATGTCTCACCCCCAAGAAATCCATGAGTTGGCGCGCTGGCTAGACGAGCACCTGAGCAGTGTAGATCCATGCGGATACGTTCAGGGAAAGACCGCGATTCGTGACCTGTTTTGTCGTGAACTCGGAATGTCCATGGCAGAGGCGGAGGACTCGGTCGAGGCGCTCCAACAAGCCGGGGCGCTGCGCTTCGAGGGCGATCCCACCACCGCGGGCTTCGAGCCGAACGCGCGCTGGGTGGTCGACCACCCTGTCACATGAGTGCCGCACTGCCACACTGGCAAGTTGCTGAACCTGCGTGTTCCGGCGCCCCTGAGTGCTGATCCGCGCGGAGGTGAGCGCCGTTGCCGTCGCACAGCCGCTCCCCGTTCGAGCTCGGGGGGAGAGTTGCTCTTGGCCTGGACCCTGCATCTCCCGGGACATGACCCAGCGAACACCGGCGCCTGCTCGAGCATCGTCAGCTGAGACCCAGCCCGTAGAGCTGCTGAGTCGCGAGCCGAAGGGCAGCTTTGCCAATGTCCTGGTCCCAATCGACCTGAGCGACACGTCAGAGCGCGCCATCCGCTGGGCGCTCAAGCAGAGCACGCCGAAGACCAAGACGATCCGCGTGCTGATGCTGTGCGAAGACAGGGACTGCGACGCCTCGGACCTGGTGCGATTCCTGTCACGTTTCGGTGAACAGCCACGCGCGCTGATGCACGGTCAGCTGTTCAGCGGCAACGAGGACCAGCTCTGCGCGATGATCCGCGAGGAGGGCATCGACAAGATCGTGGTGGGCGTTGGCGACGAGCCCTCCTCGGAGGGCGGCGCGCTCGCGCAACGCTTGGCTCGCATGTGCCCGTGTGGCGTCGTGATGGTCCCACGGCGGGAACCGGTGCGGGAGCTAGTCCGCACTCAGGGGTTCACTGCACCCCGCGGCAAGCCCCTGGAAGACTCGTCCCCGCTCTGAGCGGGGCCAGTGGCTCGCGCCAGTCGGCGCGGCCCGACTCGAACGCGCGCCTCTTGGTGCGTGACCCAAGCTCGCTCGCGTTCCGCGGAGCGGAAAGCGCGCTTCTGCGCGCGTCAGGAGATGAATCATGACACAGCGATTGCGCACGGCTCTCATAGCCATCGATCTCAAGGAACTCATGCCGCGAGTACTCTCGGAGGGACTCCGAGCTGCTCAACGCTATGGCTTGACCGCCCATCTCGTCCACGTGGCGCGCAGCCTTGGGGATGGGGTACTCCTGGAATTGCCAGATGGAAATAAATCGCTGACGCGTGAGGACGCGGTGAAGGAGGTGAGGGAACTCGTCGAGAAGGAGATGGAGGTGCAGTACGCGCGGTTGCCGCAGGGCGAAGTGCTGCCTCCCTGCGCGCTCCACGTCCTCGTGGGTGAGCCGACTGAAGCCATTCACGAGCTCGAACGCGACCTCGACGCGGAGCTCGTGGTGGTTGGCACCCACGGTCGAAAGGGGATCTCGAGGCTGATTCTCGGTTCCGTCGCCGAGCACCTCGTGAGGGCGTGCACTGCTCCGGTGCTGGTCATCCACAACGCTCCAGACGTGCCGAAGATCGAGCCACCGTGCCCGGACTGCTTGCGCATCCGCCAGGCCTCGGGCTTTCAGGAGCTGTGGTGTGCGCGGCACGCGCGTCATGACCGCCCCCACGCCTATCACTTCGTGGGACGGAACGTACGCCAGCATCCCAATCACCCCTTGGTCTTTCCCATGGGGGCGTCGCGATGAGCGATGCGGCCGCGTTCTTTCAGCGGCACTCGGACCTGATCCTGCGAGTGATCTACGGGCTGGCGATCGCGGGCATTGGCCTGGTTCTCGCGCGTGTTGCCGCAGGCATGGTCGCACGCAACCTGCACCGGCGGGGACATCCCCGCGCGGTGACACTGGCGCCCATCCTCAAGACGTTGACCTTCGTCGTGCTGGGTGGGGTCGCGATCGTCACTGGCCTCGACAAGCTCGGCGTCCCCATCGGCACGGTGCTCGCTGGTGCCGGCGTGCTGGGGCTGGCGATCGGCTTCGGCGCGCAGACGCTGGTGAAGGACTGCCTGAGCGGCTTCTTCTTGATCCTCGACGGAGTTCTCGCCCAGGGGGATCTGGTCGAACTCGACGGTTCGACTGGTACCGTGGAGTCGGTCGGGTTGCGCATGACGCAGGTGCGAAACTTCGATGGTCGCTTGTTCTACGTCCCGAACGGCGAGATCAAGACGGTCGCCAACTACAACCGCGGCTGGGCCCGCGCCATCGTCGAAGTGGGCGTCAGCTATGAGCAAGACGTCGCTCGCGGCTTGCGCGTGCTCGAGCAAGTCGGCGCCGAGTGGGCCGCCGAGAACCGGGACCTGGTGATCGAGGAGCCCGAAGCTCAGGGGGTCATGGGGCTCAATGCCTCGGACGTGGGGGTGAGGTTGCTCTGCAAGATCAAGAACGAAGGCGGAGGAACCGTGTTCGGCGTCGAGCGAGACCTGCGGCGCAAGGTCAAGGCAGCCTTCGACGAGGCTGGAGTCGAGATCCCGTTTCCGCGCACGGTTGTCTATCATCGCGCGGAGAACGACGACGACGCGGCGGCGGAAGCCGCGGAGTGATCGCGCGACGGCTCCGGACACACACCAGGCACTCGGAGCCGTCCCGCGCAGCCACCACTTGGCGTCGCAGCCGCTACTCCACGCGGCGCGCCAGCACCCGCACCAGCCGGAGTCCTCGCTCTGGGTAGTCCTCGAGCCGGTCCCAGAAGCGCTCGGCCTCGAACGACATGACCTCGCTCGGGCTTCGCGCGAGGTAGCGTCGCGGGTCGGTTACCTCCGCCAGGGCTTCGAGCCAGCCGAAGAGACAGGTGGGCCCCAGGGTGGTTTCGGCCGCGTCGGTCAGCGATCCCTGCAACAGAATCGCGTATTGCTCCGCGCCCTGTAGCCGCAACGAACCACCGCGCGGAATGCGGATGCGCTCCCCCTCGAGGCCAAGATCCGCGAGGATATCAATGCCGAGGCTCGCGAGCTCCGGGCAGCTGCTGAGGAGCTGTACGCGCTCGATCAGGCCCAGCGTGCCGACGGTGGGCTCCGCCGCGAGGTCCAGGTAGACGGTGCCCTGCTGGAGGATCACTCGACCGAGGCCTCGCAGCATGGCTTCGAGCACGCTGAACTCGTCCTCGAAGAGTGCGTCGAGTTTTCTGTCCTCTAGCTCCAGCAGGACGACCTCGGACTCTGCGCGCAAGCGCGTCTTGTCGGCCCTGAGCGCGAGCGCGTGCGGGCCGCCCACGAGCTGATGCTTGGTGAACGTTGCCCCGCGGAGTTCGTCTCTGAGCTCGCCAGAAACCACCAAGCGCAACGCCCGCGGTGCCGGGTGCGTCGTGGTGAGCCGTTCCCCCGGGGCCAGGCGGCGTGTCCGGGCGTGCTGAGCCAGGCTCGCGAGCACCCGCTCGTCGAGGGATGCCAGCGGTGGGAACGCCTTCAGGGCCAGGCTGCGCTCGAGCAGGTCTGCGGATGGGTTGGAGTCACTCTGCGACATGGGCCAGCTCCTCGGAGATGGGGGAAGGCTCGAGTTGGGGGGGAGAGGCGCGCCTGGCGAACTCTCGAGCGAACGCGCCAAGTACACCCGGCGCGCGGCGCAGCTCCTCCAGCACCTGGCCCACGTCGAGGGCTTCCCCGAGCGCCGGTTCCTCACCCATGGACTGCTCGATCTCCTCGCCCCATTCTGCTGGCACCAGGTTCGTCACGACCTCCAGGCTTGCGGCGCGGAGGCTCGGATCGCGGTGGGTGAGGCCCTCGTAGAGGGTCTCGAAGTCCTCGGTGGGCTCCCAGACGTGGAGCGCGCGAAACACCCGGAGCAACGCGCGCTCGCGCTGCTCCGCCAGGAGCTTGGTCAGCTGCTGGGCGGCGAGGTCGCTCGTTTCGACACCCTGACGTAGCGCTGCGAGGGCTCGCGTTGCCATGCGGAACGAGTCCAGCTCTCGGCGTACGCACGTCTGGAGGAGATCGGGGTCCAGAGCGTGCTCCGGGTGCTGGTTGCGGGCGCTACACAGCGCGCGCAATAGCTTGTAGCTCACTGCGCTGTCTCGCTCGCGCACGAGTTGATCGAGCAGATCGTCCAGGACCGAAGGGTCGGGGAAACGGCAGAGGGTCCTCGGGAGATGCAAGCGGATCTGGGGATCGAGGCCCTGCATCCGCATGGCCCTGGTCAGCGCGACGTGTGCCTCCCCTCCGAGCTCGAGCAGGGCGCTTCGCGTCGATGGTCGTGCCTTGCGGTCCGCGAGTAGCTGTACCAACGCCTCGAGGTGCTCCGCGCGCGGGCCCTGGCGGATGCCCTCCGCGAGGGCGACGCGTACGCTCCGATCGTCGTCCCGCGAAAGCGTCTGGGCGATCTCGCCGCTCGGGTGGATCTCGGTGATGCGGGCGGCGATGGCGAGGCGCACCGCGGGGCCTCCGCTGCGACTGAGGTGCTCGAGCGAACGCAGGGCGCGAGCCGAACCTCGGCCAGCGCGGCGCACCAGGGTCAGCACCCTCGCTGCACCCCGCACGTCAGCGTGGGAATCGCTGAGGTGAGGCTTGATGATCTGGGTTTGGAAGCGCGTGGCTCTGGCGTGACGCAAGGAAGCCGCGCGGACCTCTGCCGAGTCGTGCTCGGCGAGCCGTCGAATGCGCTCGCGGACGTCAGGCCTGGGATCGCGTCTGAGCACCCGAATCGCGCCCAGCACGACTCGAGGTCGCGGATCCCTGAGCAGTCTCGGCGGTACCAGCTCGCTGCGGCCCAGGTCGCCGAGCATGTCGAGCGCGGCGACCGTCTCCCCCGGGTCCTTCGAGTCGAGGGCCTGGACCAGGGTTGCGATGGCGTTTCTGTCTGGCAGGGGGGCCTCCGTGGAGCCCCACAGCGTACCCGCGCGGATACAAGCACGGAACCGCTCCACGTACTCCCGCTGCAGGCCGACGCTCAGCCAGAGCGCGACTGCGCTCAGGATGACGCACCCCACGCGCGCTGCGAGCTCGACGTCGACCAGGGGCATGGCCACCAGCAGCGCGACGGAGCCAACCGCCTGAGCTGCGCGCCTCCCGACCGCTGCGACCCACGTCTTGATGCGACCGCGCTCCGCGTCAGAGAGCGGCAAGAAGAGGATCTCCGTCGCTGCTTGATGCAACCCGTGGCGCAGGCTTCCATCGGAGCCCTTGAGCAGGACCGTGCCCACGAGGCCCGGTGCGAGCATCGAGCCGAGTCCGCCGAGCAAGAGCGCTGCTGGCAGCACACGTAGGCTGCGCCCAATGCCAGCCCGACGCAGCAAGAACGGCGCGACGAACAGCTGAAAGCCCAGCGCCAAGAGGCTCACAACCAGACCAAACGACGCCAGAAACGGCGCCAGTTCCCGCTTGGGAAGCGCTGCTTGGATGCCGCTCTTGAACTGGAAGTCCGCAAACGTCGCCGCCACTGTCAGCGCTG
>JAGQIY010000372.1 GCA_020430865.1 Myxococcales bacterium | reverse complement strand
TCGACGTGCACTGCGTCCACGAGGACAATGGCTGGCGAGTGGTACTCGATGTTCCCGAGCCGCCTCCGATCCGCAAACGCAAGACCGAAGACTGAGCCACACGCAGCGCTGAGCCACACGCAGCGCTGAGCCACACGCAGCGCTGAGCCACAAAGCAGCAAGGGCGCCACTTCCGTGGCGCCCCTGGCTCTGAGCTTGGACTCTTGTCGAGACTCAGTTGGAGAAGAAGATCGCTTCGATCTCCGTCTTCACGTCCTCTTCGGTCTGCTTGCGCGCAATCGCGATCTCCTTGACGATCAGCGATCGTGCGGTGTCGAGCATGCGACGCTCGCCAAAGGAGAGCTGCTTGTTCGCCTTGAGACGGTACAGGTCACGCAAGACCTCGGCGACGTCGTAGATGGAGCCGGTCTTGATCTTGTCCATGAACCCACGATAACGGCGGTTCCAGGTCTGGGTGTCGAAGCCAATCGTGCGTTCCTTGAGGATATCGAAGATCTCGCGGATCTCCTGCTCGCTGATCACCTGGCGCAAGCCGACGGCGTCGGCGTTGGAGACCGGAACCATGATCTTGCGGTCGGTATCGAGAATCCGAAGCACGTAGAAGCGTTGCCGCTGCCCTGCGATGTCCTTCTCGTCAATGCTGATGACCTCCGCCACGCCCTGAGCGGGGTAGACGGCCTTGTCACCGATCTTGAACTCAACTTCGGGGCTTGCCTGCATGTCGTCTCCTGTCGCGGGCCGAGGGTCGATGGCTCAAACGGAGCCTTGGACCCGGCCAATGTTGTTTCGTAGAGTTGCCTGCTCGCGCCGACTCGGCGCGGGCTGCTCAGCCATTGGTGCTTGGCGCTCAACGACTGGGCTCGGGAATCATTCCCAGTTCTTCGAGGGCGCTTTGCCGACGCCTTCGTTGGTGAAGGTCAACGCCTGGTGGCCCCGACTGGGCCCTCCTTCGCGTTTCCCTGATGTAATATTCGGGGCGACCCTGGGGTCGGCGGTTGCCGGTCTTCCGCTCGGGACGCTGTGCCTTTCCTCGATTTCCTTTGTGCCCTGCGGGCCATGCCCGTCAGAACAATGGAACAGCTCAAGAGCTCACCAACACCACGTCGGTCAGCTCCAGCTGCACTAAGACTCAAGAGGTCAACGACCCAGAGCGTGCCTCGTGAGAGGCGCCTCCTCGACTACGCGAGTCGACGGGCTTCCTGGCTTCGTGGGTCGATGCTTGCGCGAGACCTGACTTCCTCTGGGGGGCTGAGTCGCTCGAGCGCAAGCTGGATTTGATTCCTCGATTTTGCATCCGTGCTCGTTCTTGAAGGCCAGTCTGCGGTTGCCACTAGGTGGGTCAGGTGCCCCACATTCCTTGTCGGTGCCTGGACGGTCGTATCGGCCCTGGGCTGGTGTGGTCGCTGGCGACTGGCTCGTGCCGCATCGCTGGATGTTTGGCACGTCCTGACGAAAGCCCCATGCTTCCGCTCAGATGGACCCTTTCGGGGTCGGACTCCCTGGGTCTGGGAGGCTCGTTCGAGATCCTGGAGCGCCCATCGTCGGGCGTTAAGTGCTGTTGGTCGCGCCTCGCGCGAAATGTTTCGGCGTAGTTTCGCGCTCTTGCAGGGCGCAGACATCGCGCGGTGAGCGCGAAACGGTACAGTTCCCGGAGCGCTTTGACTGGGCGCTCGCTGACGGCGTCAACCAGGGGGTAGAGGTCCGCCAGGCGCGCCACTCTAGTCAGAGACGTCTAACTCGTCAAGAAATCGTAGCAGAAACTTCGGCGAGCGCCCGTACTCTGGCGATTTCTACGCATTCTCGCAGACTTCTCCGCCCTGGAGGGGGTGTCCGGACCGCGGGCTGGCAGACCATGGAGCGCCCGAGGCGCTGGAGGTCGAGGCTGCGCGGCGCCACATCTGTATTCGCGCGGAAAAAACCTCCGCGCAGCGGTAACGTTGCCGTGGGGTAATGGCTAGGCGAGGAGCTGCTCGAGGATGCCCCAGCGCACGCCGCGGTCGGAGACGCGCAAGCTCGAGGCACCCGCCCAGCGCATGACACCCAGCGCGATGTGGGCGCCAGCCGCGATCACGTCGGCTCGCTTCGGCTCGAGACCAGGCAGCTGGCGCCGCGCGGCGACCGACAGGGACGAGAGCTTGCGACACAGCTCTTCCACCTCGGTCAGCCCAAGCTCCGCGCCGTGGACGCGGGTCGCGTCGTAGCTCGCGAGCTCCTGCTGGATCGCGCAGAGCGTGGTCAGCGTGCCGGCGACGCCGACCAGCCACGCGCCCGCAGCTGGAGCCTCCAGGCTGGACAGCTCGGACGCGATGTCGGAGGTCAGTCGCGCGAGCTCGTCCGTGGTCGGCGGATCGCTCGCCAGGTGACGCTCGGTGAGTCGCACCGAACCGATGTCCAGACTCTGCGCGCTGCGCACGCTCCCGGCGTGCGCCTGGATGACCTCGGTGCTGCCACCGCCAATGTCGAAGACGATCACCGAGGTGCGCGGCGAGTCGAGGCCGCTCAGCGCACCGTGATAGGTGAGGCGGGCTTCCTCGTCTCCGCTGATCACCTCGGGAGCGACTCCGAGCAGCGCCGCGGCTCGCGCTCGGAACTCCTCGCCCCCAGCAGCGTCACGCATGGCGCTGGTCCCCACCACGCGCAGCCGCGGGGAACCAAGATCTTGCAGCGTTCGAGCATAGTCTGCCAGGCAAGACAGCGTGCGCTCGACCGCCTCGGGGGCGAGCTCGCGGGACCTGTCGACGCCCTGCCCGAGTCGCGTGATGGTCGCCCCCTCGAGCAGCGGAACTAGCTGTTTTTCAGCACGCTCGGCGACCGCCAGCAGCACCGAGTTGGTGCCGATGTCGATCGCCGCGGCGCGCTCTCCTCGTTTGCTCAACTCGGGCTCGAGGTTCACAGAGCTCAGTTGGCGAGGCTGTTCAGGTTGAGCATCTCTTCGACGTCGGGCAGCACCACGAGTTCGACGCGACGGTTCTTCGCGCGGCCTTCCTCGGTGTCGTTGCTGGCGACGGGATCGGTGTCGGCGTAACCCGCCGCGCTCCAGTGTGATGCGTCCAGTCCGCCGCCCTTGTCCTCGGGGTCCGTCAGGTAGACGAGCACCGAGCGCGCACGCATCGCGGACAAGCCCCAGTTGTCTTTGAAGAAGCCACCCTTGAGCGGCG
>JAGQIY010000028.1 GCA_020430865.1 Myxococcales bacterium | reverse complement strand
GACGAGCCCGTAGGAGCCTGGCGCGTGCTGCGCCAGCCAGGACAGAACCGTCACGATCGTAGGCGGCTCGCACCGATTGTTCCTGGATGACGACATCAGCAAGATCCCTCGCGCGTTGTTCATGTGCGCTCGAAATGTCCAAAGCAGGTCGGGTGGCGCGTGCTGCGCGAGAAACTCCTCGAGTCGAGCGTAGAGCTCCTGGTCCGAGCGATTGACGTAGTCGTCGATCGCATCGACGTAGTCAGGCGCAACTCCGCGGTACGATTCGCGTGACGACAGGACCACCACCCATCCTGAAGCAAAGAGCATCTCGGCCCGACGATCTGGCGAGAGAGCTGCGAATGCAAGGCGCCTGTTTGCGTCGGCCTAGGGTTCAGCGCCTAAGTAGTCACCTGCGGGCGCGACCTAAGCACCCGGTAACCGGTCCAAGGGTTCTCTTGCAGCGAGCCAATCGGTTGGGATCGGTTCGGCAGCGCGTCGTACGGCGATGACTCCGCCAACGATGGCGCAGGTCGTGTCACGGTCACCCAGACCGGAGACCGTGGTCCACATGGCATTGGTGAAGCTATCGAAGGACTTTGCGACGCACCATAAGGCGAATGGTACGGTGTCCTGGCTCAAGACCTGCGTTCCGTTGCCGAGGAGCCGCACCGCCTCGGCCACGTCTCGGTCGAGAGCTAGCTCGGACGCTGCGACGAGCCCCGCATAGGTGTCGCCCCGAGGAGTGGCCGCAAGCACGGCTGAAAATACGTCTGCTGGGGTTGCGGCAGCGTCAACGACCGAAGCAGCAACCGCCACTGCCACGGCACCTGCTTGCCCTTCCGGGTGAGCATGCGTCACCTGGGCCGAGAGGCGTGCTTCCCGTGCGGCGAGTGCGGGCTCGCCCTGAGCGAAGGCGCCAATGGGCGCAGCTCGCATGGCGCCACCGTTTCCCATCGACCCGGTTCCATCGAATGCTCCGGACGCGACCTCGCGCCAGTCGTGGCCGAAGGCTATGGCTCGAAGAACTTGGTGCGCAATGCCACCGTATCCTCTATCCACATCCGCCGCGTATCGCCGAGCGAAGGCGCGCGCCAGCTGGTCCTGATCTATCGTGCCGCACGCCTCCAACACGTCGACGATCGACGCCGCCATGATGGTGTCATCGGTACAACGCCACGGCGGACGAGGGATGGCTCGCTGCTCTATCAGGCTCTCTACCGTGCTGGGGTTGACGAAGAATCGTTCACCGAATGCGTCGCCCACAGACAGACCCTGGAGACTGAGTCGAGCACGACGCATCCGTTCTGCATGGTTGGGCGGGAGGGGCATGGCGTTTGCTTTTCAGCACGGGCGGTGAGTCAGGCGAGCGGAGCAGCAGAGACGACCTCGCATCGCGCGACGTCGGCAAGTCTAGCCACCTGAGAGCTCTTGAGAGGATTGAGGAAGACGACGAGAGTGGCGTCGTTGTCGCGGACAGCATGGACGAGCTCTCGAGTCTTGCCTGACCCGAGCACGGTCGACGGTGACATCACCGCGGGCGAGTTCTTGAAGCCGCGCCCAGCACGAGTTCTCGAAACGCCGTAACGCTGCACGATCCGAGCAACAACGATTGCACCGGCCGCGGCAAGCTCGGCCTGAAGCGCGTCGAGGCGTTGGGGCGCCGACTTGTCCTTTGTTGACACGACAGCCGCCAGGACACAGCGAATCCCTTTGAGCTTGAGGTGCTGCATGACCACGAGTCTGGTTTCCGCCCGACGGGGCCGCATAGCGACCGACGACAGAATACCACCGAGCCCACGGGGATCGAGCGCCAGCGAGTGGCAGAGCACGGTTTGGCCGACGTTCAGTAGGGCAGCTGTGACCATCAGCTCCAGCACTCGTCCTGCGGCTCCACGAACTCAACCAAGCGTGGCCGCGCGCCGAGCGGCTTCGAGATACCGGCGCTCTTCGGGTGTGAGAGCAAGACCCGCATGAACGCGATGCCATATTTGGTTCTCGATCCAGAATCGGTACACGAACTGCTCAAAATGCTCAGCGCACCAGAAGTACAGGTCGGGATCGAGATCAGAGCTCGACTGGTTCTGGAGTCCGTCGAACCACTCTGCCGAAGCAACCACACAGTGGTCCCCCTGCGGGCGTAGGTACAGGTACCAAAGAACGCTCGCTTGCGAATCGTTCATGAACCGGAGCATCCGTCCGCCCGAGCACGACGGGTCGTCGAGCAAGCCATGCGAGAAGTCGAGATAGCAGGCGGTCGGGCTCGGTACACGGCCGTACAGGTCAGCATCAGAGATAAAGCGGAGGAATGCCGGCGGTAGTTCGAGCCCAACCAAACGAGCTTCGGAGACAAGTCCGGGAATCGCACTGACGCCCCAGCCTTCAACGTTTTTTGCGTATTGGAGTGGAGACGACTTGGTGGGGATAGGCGGCAACCACTCGAAGTCACCATCGAACGAGGTGCGGTCGAGATCCGGCAACAGCTCGTGCGGAATGAACGCGTAGGTGTGAGGCCGGCCCCAAAGGACATCAGGACCACCCGTGTACCAACCAGCAGGAAATGGTGAGGCAGCTCGGTCCATGGGAGTACAGCGCCCGCAGCGGTCCGCCGTTACGCGGCGTCGTCGCCGCTTGGAACCCGAAGGTGCCGTCGAATCAGGTGCGCGGCAATCCAAGCGTAGAGCACGAGCACGAAGGCATTCCACCCAAAGAGAATCGCGCTGGCGACGGTTTGTGACGGCGACCCAGACAACGCGACGCGAGGTCTCGGCATGGGATTGCTGGCCGGTCAGTGTTTCCGACTCGGAGACGACAACTACTGCATCGAGTCCATCGATCTCGACCGAGGCGCATCAGCCACGAAGCAGGCAGGGCACAGCAGGGTTGAACCTACGCTGCCGGAATAGCACTTCACCCTCGTCCGGCGACCAAGCACGGCACCCTACCAAGCGCGACTGCTGCATTGCGGTGTTGGGGGACTTTCATGGGTAGAATGCGGGCGTGGCCGGGGAGACGCATACGGACCCAACGTGCCGGCGAGCGTGCTCCGCGCTCGCGGACGCAAAGTGTCTGCCGATGTCCGAGCGAGAGTGCGGACTCCAATGCACTGCGCTTCGGAAAAATGCGCCCGACGACGAATGCCAGGCGCTCGCCGATTCGTACTACCAATGCCTCATCGACAACGTTTCAACTTGCGGCGATGGGTTTCCTGCCTGCATCGGAATTGCGCGAGAGGTGAGAAGTCGATGCGAGGCAACGAGCTCGATCTGGAACCAGATCGGGTTGTTGGCGATTCTCGCCGCCGGCGTCATCCTCTGGTGGCGACGTCGACGAAAGCAGCTCGCGTCCGCTTGAGGTACCGCTAGCACCTGCGGCGACCGTGCAAGGGATGGTACGGGGGCAAGCAGAAGCGATCAGTCGCGAGCGGTCCCGTCCGCTGCATCGCATGGCTGGGCGGCGCTCCGCCACTGATTCCGCGTCGCGCTGTCAATCGGCTCACCCCAGCCGTGATGTCCTGGGTCGTGCTGCTCGAACGTCTCTGGAGCACGCGTCCCGTGAAGATCGTAGCCGGACGACGCAGCGGACCCCTGAAGAAGGCGGCCGACGTACGCTGGCTCGATCATGTCGTTCTGTCCGGAGCGGTGCCAGAGGACGTTACGAGCCGGCGCGCGCGGGCGGAGTGAAGCACACCGGAACCAGGCGAGAAGCGAGCGCTAGCGGCGCTCGCCCGGGGAAGCCGGCCATCCACAACGCACGCGATGTCGTCAGTCATCGAATCGTCCTGATTGCAGACCTACACAGCCTTCTTGCCGCAGCCGGAAGCCGCGTAGGTCGTCCCAGACACGTTGGTGACCGTGACGTCGTCCTCAGGGCAGTTGAAATCGTCCGCCACGAGGGGGCGCGCTCCCAAGGGACGTCACCGTGCCCGCAGCTGGCGCGCCATTTCCTTCATTTTCCGGGCAAGTCTCGCCGCGTGGTTCCGCGGCGGACCAACAGGTCACGTACCCGGCGAAGGGTTCGGTCGTACTGTTCCAGTCGCGGG
>JAGQIY010000371.1 GCA_020430865.1 Myxococcales bacterium | reverse complement strand
TAGAGCGGGAGAAGGGATTCGAAACCGAGCACATCCGCGGCAGCGAAGCTGCCGTGATGCGCGGAGGTCGAGTCCCTGATGGAACGAAAAAAGCCCCGAATGGGGCTTCTTTTCAATAGAGCGGGAGAAGGGATTCGAACCCTCGACGTCAACCTTGGCAAGGTTGCACTCTACCGCTGAGTTACTCCCGCAAGCGGTCCCTCGTTGAGGAGGGAGCGAACTTGTATTGGGCGACGGGGCTTCTGTCAAGGCGACACGAAACATTTCTGTGGTCGTTCCAATGGTTCGTGGGTTGCGTTTCAGCCCTGGCACCGCCCCGCGCCGAGCAGCGCGCCTCACCCCCAAACCCCGGAAAGGCCGGGCGGTCCGCGAGCGTAGACTCGGGACGTGCGCTCCCTGACCTGGCTCTGCTTTCCGCTCCTCCTCGCCTGCCAGCGCCAGAGCGAGACGCTGCCAGTGGCCTCCAGCGCTGCATCCGAGGCATTACCCGTCGCATCCGCGTCTAGCGGCTCGAGTTGCGCGACCATTCGCCGGGACCTGCGCCGGGAACAGGCGCGGCTCGCGAAGCAGCCCCAGCGCTGCGAGACCGACGCGGACTGCGACTTGTACGGCGGCCACGAGTGTCCCAACGCGCTCGTTCGGGTCTGTCCCGACGCCGTGGCGAAGTCCTCTCTTCGAGCTCTGCGGCCGCTGGAGGATGCCTGGGAACGCAATCACTGCGGCGAGATCCTGTGGTCGCCCTACCAGCGGGAGGCGACTTGCGAATCGGGGCTGTGCCGCGGAGTCTCCGCCCCTTGAGGTCTGGTGAGCGCCAGGGGTGGGAGCGAATCGCTGCTTACCCGGTATACTGGCGTGCCTGGGAGGCTGGCGTGAGCGCCGGCTCGGCGGTGAAGAGCGAGCTATGAGCAAGAAAAGGCGAGGCATCACCCGACGCAGCGTGCTGGCGGGGTTGGGGGCGACGGTCAGCGGCAGCGTGATCGGGTGTGGCTCCGATGGCGAGGCGACGACCAGCACGGGCTCGGGGGGAGCCGGGGGCACCACCGGGGGCAGCGGCGGGCTGGCCGGCAGCGGGGGCGTGGGCGCGACCGGCGGAACGAATCCGGGAGGAACCGGCGGTGGAGGAGCCGCGGGTGAGGGAGGGGCAGCAGGCGAAGCCGGCACCGGTGGCACCGGTGGCGAGGGCGGAGAGCCGAGCTGCACGGCGACGAACGGCCTCACGCCTTCTCAGCTGCTCTCGAAGATCGAGCACGTCGTGGTGCTGTGCATGGAGAACCGCTCCTTCGACCACTACCTGGGATCGCTGAAGTTCATCGAAGGCTTGAGCGTGGACGGTCTGACGGGGAACGAGACGAACCCAGCACCCAACGGCGGACAGGTGTTCGTCCACCAGCTCGACGATTTCACTCCCGAAGATCCTCCCCACGGCTGGGACGCCTGTCACAACCAGTTCAACGGCGGTAAGAACGACGGCTTCGTGCTGGAGCACGCCGGGGGCTCTCAGGAAGACGTGATGGGTTACCACATCCGGAGCCAGATCCCGGTGACCTACGCCCTGGCTGATGCGGGCGCGATCTGCGATCGCTACTACGCGTCGGTGATGGGCCCCACTTGGCCCAACCGCTTCTACCTGCACTGCGGTTCGTCGAACGGTGGCAAATCCAACCTGCCGCAGTTCGGCCTGAACTCGAAGTCGATCTGGGCGCGGCTGAACGACGCGGGGATCTCGAACGTCAACTACTACCACGATCTGGCCTGGGCGCTGGGGGGCCTCGGCAAGACCTCTGGGAACCAGTCCATCGAGGAGTTCTTCGAGGCCTGCATGAGCGGCTCGCTGCCGCAGTTCTCGCTGATTGACCCTCAATTCTTCGGCGCCGGCGCGAACGACGATCACCCGGATCACGACGTGCAGCTGGGGCAAGCGCTGATCTCCACCATCGTCGGTGCGCTGGCTGCCAGTTCCGTGTGGAATAAGTGCCTGTTCGTGATCACCTACGACGAGCACGGCGGCTTCTATGATCACGTGCCGCCGCCCAAGACCACGGACGAGCGCTCCGATTTCCAGCAGCTTGGGTTCCGCGTGCCAAGCATCGTGCTCGGACCTCACGTGCGAAGGGGATGCGTGGTCAGTGCCCAGCTCGAGCACGCCTCGATCGCCAAGACGCTCTCGACGCGTTTCGGGATCCCGTACCTGAACGATCGCGTCGCCGCCGCGAATGACTTCTCTGCCTGCATCGACCCCTACTTCCTCGAGCGCCCGGCGCCGGCGCCGATCCTGCCTCAGCTCAGTATCTCGAAGCAGCGCCTGCTCAGCCGAGCCCGCTTCGGTGGTGAGCACCCCGAGATGGCTGCCGTAGCGCAGCGGCTCCCGAGCTACGCCAAGCGGATCTCCCACGACACCCTGGGGCAGTCCGAACACGTGCTGCGCTGGGGCCAGCGTCTCGGCGTGCTGAAGGTGCGCTGAGTCTCTCGGAGTTGCGGGCGTGTGCCCCACAAGGCATGCGGCCGGCCGCTCGGCCTCTGCTAGGATGAGCGGGATGACCAAACGCTTGCTTGGGATGACGTACTTGGTGCTCTTGGGGGCATGCAGCGCTGCCTC
This sequence comes from Myxococcales bacterium, assembly GCA_020430865.1. The sequence goes on along the minus strand of JAGQIY010000371.1, from coordinate 4,811 downwards.
GACGGGCTCCCCCGGTGGTCAAGGCGCAGCGGGCAGCGGGGGCAGTGCCGGCTCGGCCAACGCCGGAAGCGGTGCAAGCGCTGGCAGTGGCGGCACGGGCGGATCGGGAGTCGGGGGTGAGGGCAACTCTGGGGCGACCTTTTCGTGTGAAGGCGTCACCTGCACGGTTCCGCCGGAGAGCCGCTGCGATGTGGCGGATCCCGACGTGCTCATCAGCTATCAGGTCCCTGGAGTCTGCGACAACGGCGCGTGTAGCTACGCCGAGCAACGAGTCGCCTGCAGCGATGGCTGCGTCGACGGGGCTTGTGTCGGGGATCCGTGCGCTGGCGTCACCTGCAACACGCCGCCCGACAACGCGTGCAACGGGAGCGATCTGATCGCCTATGATCCCCAGGGAACCTGCACCGGGGGGGACTGCGACTACACCTCCCAGACGCTGAGCTGTGCCGACGGATGCGACCAGGGAGCGTGCGTGAACGACCCGTGCGCCGGAGTGAGCTGCGTGACGCCGCCAGCAGATGCCTGCGCTTCCGCGAGCTCACTGCGCCACTACTCACAGACCGGGACCTGTGGCGAAGGCGGGTGCGACTACTCCTACAGCGATGAAACCTGTGCCTTCGGCTGCGCCGCCGCCAAGTGCTTGGACTGCTCGAGCGACCAGAACTGCGGCAGCGGCAACTACTGCGCCGCAGGGACCTGCACCATCTGCGACACCGACACGCGGTGTGGAGCGGCTTGCGCGAATTGCCAGAGCTCGGGGCAGCACTGTGATCAGACCAGCTTCACCTGCGTCGAGTGCTTGACCAACGCCCAGTGTGGCACTGGAAAGCGTTGTGTCGCTGGGAGCTGTCAAGCGTGTACCAGTGACGCTCACTGTGGGGCGAGCTGTGCGCCGTGCGGAAGCAACCAGCGGTGCACGGGCAGCGCCTGTGAGGTCTGCAAGTCGGACTCCGCGTGTGGCGCGACCTGCTCGGCATGCAGCGGCGCCACACCCTACTGCATGGATCTCGGAGCTAGCTCGACCTGCGTCGAGTGCCGGTCGAGCAGTGACTGCGGTGCGGGTGAAAGCTGCGATGCCAGCGGGACCTGCCGCCCTCCTTGTCCCACTACCCTGACCCCCGTGTTCAGCGACTCCTTTGGCACGCCTTCCTCTAGCTCGTACACCAAGGGCTTCGACGTCCCCATCAGCGGTAGCCCCTGGCGCGCGATCACGCGTTCGAGCTACGGAGTTCGCATCTACTCCGGGCGCCTCGAGGTGCTGAGCAGCCGCAGCGACCATGGTCAGGGGTACGCGTACGTGACCACGGCGGGTGGCGGCGCTGCTTACGACACCTCGCTGTACGACTCGGTGCTGTCCGCCAATGCGGGGCAGGACATCGTCTGGAGTTTCAACTTCCAGCGCAGCAACCCCAGCGATTCGACGAGTGGTGGCTTCGCCTGCTCATCCAGTTCGAACCAGAACGGCAGAACCGTCGGGGTTGCCTATGTGCTCGCCAGCGACTCGGCGACGGGGCTCGACGCCAACGACGGCACATGCAGTCCCAGCGCGACCGCCAAGGGCTACGCGGTGCTCTTCGGACCGAACGATGGCGGGGTACGGTTGGTGCGCTTCACGAATGGCTTGCGCAACGGTGCAATCACGAACCTGGTCCAGAGCGGCGGCTTCACGGCCACCCACTACCTGAGCGCGCGCGTCACCTACAGCGCGAACACCAACACCTGGAAGCTCGAGGCGCGGAGCGATGGTTCGAGCAGCTTCTCCAATCCCGCCACGGGGAGCTACGGGTTCTCGGGCACCCAGGTGGACGCCACCTACACCGGGCAAGCGCTGAACTACAGTGGACCGTACTTCCAGGGTGGCTGCGTCGGCAACTGCTCTGGAGCGTACACGGCGCGCTTCGACAACGTGAGCGTGGGCACGATCTGCAGCCCCTGAGAGACGCCCACCACCTTCACTCCGCGGGGATACAGTCCGCGGGGCGGCACGCCTCAGGCACGCAGATCTTGATCACGCCGCCTCCCTCGGCCGGGGCGCAGCAGGTCGCGCCACCCCCGCCGCAGTCGGGCGTGGCGTTGCAGCCGATCTTCAGACAGAAGCCAGGTACGCCGTCGGGAGTCTGTCCCTGATCGGCGGAGCACGTCTGTCCGCTCTCACACTCGCCCCCGCCTTTGGTGCAGGCACGGCCGATCCCGTTGGGGTTCTCCTGTTGCTCGCCGCAAGCACCCGCGTCCGGGTCCGGTGGAACCCCAGCGTCCTGGTCTCCTCCCCCTCCGAAGGTCAGGCAGCCGTCCAGGTTCGTGCGGTTCTTCGCGAAGCCGACCAGGAAGCACATCTCGTCGCTGGAGCTCTCGCCGAAGCTCACGTCAGACGGGGTAGCGTTGTCGTAGTTGCAGGTCACCCGGGTCTGATCGCCAGCCTTCAGCGTGAGGCTCACCGGCTCGATGATCTGCGCGTCGAAGTTCCACGGATCCTTGCGGTAACGTTCCTCGAGCGGTCCGCCAGCGGGGCCTGTCTCGAAGCTCAGGTTCTCGCCCAGGTAGTGCATGTGGGCGAGCAATCCGAAGAGCTCCACGTCTTCGGTCATCGTGCAGTCATCGCTCACGCTGGCCTTGGAGTTCGGCTGTAGCGAGATCTTGTCGGTGCCGAACGCGTAGATCCCCGCGGGCATGCGGCCGGTGTCTTGCGTCGTGTGAAGCTTGACGGCTGGGCGCCCCGAGATGTCCTGGTTGGTGGAGTTCAGCAGGTGCAGCTGGAGCAGCACCTGGCTGCCCTTCGGCAGGACCACCGCGCTGTCGTCGGGAAGCACGAGCGAAGAGTCGCCCTTGCCGGCGCCGAACAGGGGCAGCCAGCTGAACCGGAAGAGCACGTCGCTGCAGTCCACTAGCCCTTCGGGCTCGGGCGCCAGCGCCCGAGCCAGCAAGAAGTGGTGCACCAAGGGGCTCGCCTCATAGTCGAAGCGATCGACGTACACGTCCTCGGTCAGGGTTTGCGCGTAGCACATGTAGCGCTCGCTGCCGGCCGGTACGCTCACCTCGTCGGCTTGGATCACCAGCTGGTCTGGGGTCCCATCGGTCGCTGGCTCGGAGCTGGAGCACGCAGCGATCGCGGCGGCCGCAGCCACGCTCGCGATCAGAGAAGAGTACTGTGCCATTCGCCGAGGTTCGCGATTCTGGCGTCTAACCACAAGGAAATGGGGGGCGGCGATGGCGTTTTCGGCCAGCGCGTTCGGGGTCCGCGCAACATGCTGCAGCTTGGTTGCGCCCCACCGTGAGATTCGCGCACGTCTGCAAGCCCATCCGCATCGCTCTGCCACGACGCAATGCGCTGGACCACCTGGTGTGCGGTCTGCAGACTGCGCGCATGACGAAGCGACACACGTCGGTGATCCACAGCGCTGGGGCGTTGGTGTGGCTGGTTCTCGTCTCGACCGGTTGTGACCGAGGCAAGTCAGGCGCCAGCAGCGAGAGCAAGGCGGGGCCTTCTGCCACTCGGGTGGCCGCGCCGTCCGCGCAGCGACCAGCAGTCGCGGTCCCTCGGGGTGAGCTTAGGATTGCCTGGGACGCCGCGGCGCCCTGGGTCCGACAACCGCTGCGGGCCCGCGACGTGCGTCGAGCGGCGTACGCCTATCCCAGGGCGGCAGGAGACGAGGAGGATGCGCAGCTCGAGGTGTTCTACTTCGGTCCGAGCCTGGGGGGCGGCGTGGAGCCCAACTTGAAGCGCTGGGCGGGGCAGTTCGGCAAGGCGCCGGACGCTGGCAAGACCAGCAAGCGCAAGGTAGGAGACATCGATCTGACGCTGTTCGAGATCGAGGGAACGTATCAGCCGGGACGCCCCATGGCTCCGAAGCCACCGAAGCCGGGATTTGCTATGCTCGGAGCCATTGCGACGGTTGCATCCTCGGGGAACTATTTCTTGAAGCTGACGGGACCAAAGGCCACGGTGGAGGCCGCGAGGGCTGACTTCAGCAAGCTCCTCGAGAGCTTGAAGGAGAAGTCCTCTGACTGAAGACGAGATGGCACGCGACGAGACCTCGCTGCAGGCGTTTCAGCTCCTGCTCGAGGCCGGGGCTTTGTTGGCCGGCGCGACCGACTTCAGAGCCATGCTGGTCAAGATCGCGGAGCTCGTCGTTCCGACGTTGGGTGACTGGAGCGTGCTCGATCTGGTCGTCGAGGATGGCTCCCTCGAGCGCGTGGTCGTGCGACATCGGGAGCCGGCCAAGCAGCCGCTCGCCGACGAGCTTTCTGCGTACTGCCGGACCGTCCCTGAGTGCATGAAGAGCTCGATCGCGGTCGCTCGAGATGCCCTACCCAAGATCAGCGCCGAGATCAGCGCAGAGACACTGGAACGAGCTGCGGGGGATGCCCACCATCTCGAGCTACTGCGGGCGCTGCGTGTCGACTCATTGGTTCGCGTCCCGCTGGTTGCGCACGGAAACGTGCTCGGCGTGCTCACCCTGGTCTTTGGGGGGTCCAGACGACGGCATACCCACGCCACGCTGCGTGTGATCGAAGAGCTCGCGAACCGTTGTGCGCTGGCGCTCGAGAACGCGCTGCTCTACGAGCGTCAACGCCTCGCGCGCGAGCGCAGCGAGCACCTGGCCGAGCGACTGCAGCTGGCCGCTGCAGCCTCGGGTATCGGGATCTGGGACTACAACGTCTCCACTGGGGTCTTGAACTGGGATGTGCGCGTGAGGCAGCTGTTCGGTCTAGCTCCCGATGCCGAGGTCACCTACGAACGCTTCCTCACCCGCGTGCACCCGGAAGATCGCGAACGGGTCGACCGCGCCGTCCAGGCGGCGCTGGCCGCCGGC
>JAGQIY010000370.1 GCA_020430865.1 Myxococcales bacterium | reverse complement strand
GGGCATCGGCACCTCGCGCCAGCGCTGATCGGCCGCGTCGAGCCGGCGCTCGAACTCGCTGACCTCGGCGCTATCAGGCTTGACCGAGCCCACACTGGCCCACGCCGCCGCACAGAGCTCTCGGGCCTTTCCCCGAGCTTCGGCGTGGCTTCGAGCGCGTGAGCCCAGGGCACCGCGGGTCGCGACCGAGGAGGCGCTGGGGGCCGGAGCACTGGGAGAGAGGACCTCTCGCGCCAGCCGCGCTGCTTCGGACGCGGCTGCCTCGCAGCTCTCGAGCAACGTCCGACTGCGTTCGACGGGGTCGCTCGGTCCGCTCAACGTCCCTCGCTGCTTGGCCTGGACCTCGGCTTTGCCTTGGACCTTCACCCCTGGAGCTGGCACGAGCAGCGCGTTCCCCATCTCGACGTCGACCTGGGTCTTCGCGTTGGTCACCTCGAGCGTGAGTCTCGTGTCGCCCCACAGCACGCTGCCTTGGGGTGTGGCCACGGTCACCTGCGCCCCTGGCCGCATCCCGGCTCCCGATCCCGACTTCAGCTCGCCCTTCGCCAGGAACAGCGTCTCGTCGCCGCCCACGCAAGCCTTGAGGCGGGCAGGACCGGTCACCCGCCACTCGCGAGCGCTGGTCGTGTGCTGCAGTCCGACTTCGGCCCCGGCGGCGATGTCCAGCCAGCTCTCCCCAGCGGTCAGCGTGCCGTCCTTCAAGGCACCTTGTTCGAGGGGCTTGTCTCCGAGGGACGCCTTGCCCCGCACACTCATCACGCGACAGTGCGGCGTGGGCGCGGGCGCATGGCGAGGGACCAGGCTGCTCGGGGGCGTGTAGGCGCCGCTGCCAGCAGCGGCTCGAGTGACGCTGGCCGAGGCCGCGGGGGCTGCGGAGTCGGCGTCGTCACATGCGCAGCAAAGCACCACCAGCAGCAAGCTGGTCTCGAGTCGCTTCATGACTCGTCCAGGGTGAGCGGCGGTAGCATGACCAGCGTCTTGCGGTCCTCTTCGTCGTCCTCGGGGTAGATCTCCGTGGTGACGTCCTCCGCGAGCTCCTCCTTGGCGGAGCTCAGCTCCTTGTTGGTGGCCGCGAGACGGTCGGCGAGCACACACGTGAACTGCCAGAGCAGCTTCACCGCCAGCTGATGCTCCTTGCGCAAGATCTCGAAGAACTCCGTGCGCCGGATCACCATCAGCTCTGCGGGACCGTCGGCGACGACGGTCGCGCTGCGCGGCTGGCTGCGAATCAGCGCCATCTCACCCACGTGCTCTCCAGGGCTCAGCGTCGTCAGGACCGCGTCACCGTGCATCACCTTCACCCGGCCGCTGAGCACGATGAACAGCTCGTCTCCGGTGTCGCCCTCGCGCATGACGAACTCGCCGTCATCGAACTGCACGGCGTCCGTCACCTGCAAGACCCGCAGGATCTCGCGGTCGTTGAGCGGACGGAAGAGCGGCATGCGCGCCAGGATCTCGCGCTTGAGCGCCAGCTTCCGTGCTCGCTCGTCTCCGGCCTCTCCGCTCTTGAAGGTGATCACCAGCGCGGTGATGTTGTCCTTGCCGCCGAGCTCGTTGGCCGTCTCCACCAGCTGACCGACGGCTTCGTTCTCGTCCTCGACGCGCAGCAGCTTGCCGAGCCCTTCGAGATCGTCCTCGAAGTACATGCTCAGACCATCGGAGCAGAGCAACAGACGGTCATTGGCGGCGAGATCCAGCACCAGAGTGTCCGGCTCGACGTGCTCGTAGACGCCGACGGCTCGAGTCACCGCGTTCTTTTGCGGCAGCTTCTCGACCTTCTCGCGCGACATCTTCTTGCGCTTGAGCAGCTCGTTCATCACGTTGTGGTCTTCCGTGACCTGCTCGATGGCGCCGTTGCGCAGCAGATAGAGTCGGCTGTCTCCCACGTGGACGATGAACGCCTCGCTGCCGATGATCAGCACGCCGACCAGGGTGGTCCCCATGCCGCGCTTCGAATCGTCGGCCTTGGCGGCCTCGTGGACCCGGTTCGAGCAGCGGTTCACCGCGAACTCGAGCACGTTCATGATGTCGCGGCGGCTGACGCGCTCCGCACCGCTCTTCTTCGCGCGGTAGTCCTCGACCAGGTCCCACTCACGCTTGATCTCCTCGTGGAACGCCCGCACCGCGATGGCGCTCGCGACCTCGCCGGCGGCGTGTCCCCCCATGCCGTCGCACACCAGGAACAGACTCATGCGCCGATCCACGAGGAAATTGTCCTCGTTGTGCTCGCGCTGCTTCCCGACGTCGGTCAGGGCTGCGAACTGCAGCGGCTCGGCTTCGGTGTTGGTCGCGACGCCCTCTTGCATTGGCGTCGAGAATAGCCAGCTCCCTACAGCCTGGCTACAGCCGAGGGCACTGAATGCCGCCCTGATTGGAATGTTCGATGGGCAGTGTCGAGCTCCACGCCGGTGCGAATCGTCCGGCTTTCCCGTTGCGTCTCGCCTGGAGGGCACGTCGCACGAATCCTCACACCACCCCCAGGTCGAGTAACGAGGCGGCGCCACCTCGCGCAACGACCACGTGATCGAGCAGCGGGGTGCCGAGCAGCCGGGCGGCTTCCACCAACTGGCGGGTCATGTCGACGTCGTCCGGGCTCGGCGAGGGATCGCCGCTCGGGTGGTTGTG
>JAGQIY010000369.1 GCA_020430865.1 Myxococcales bacterium | reverse complement strand
GAGCAGATCGATGTGACGCACGACGCGGTGGATACCGGCGACACCAACGTCGAACACCCGTTCGTAGCTCGCGCCGCACGCGGCCAGTGTCTCTGCGGCTTCCTCCGCCACAGGGATATCGCTGGTCCCCGCGGTGACGATCGCCACGGGCGAGTTGCCGAGCGGATCGATCCTGCGGTCACGACTCGCCACCACGCGCGCAGCCTCTCGATACTCGAGCTGGGGCAGCGATTCGCAGATCGCCTCGGCCTTTTCCTTTTCCACACGAGTAATCAAGACGTTGGAGGAGCGAGCCAGGAGCGCGGTGGCGATGCCCACGATCTGCTCCGGGGTCTTCGCCTCCCCGAGCACCACCTCGGGCAGGCCCTGGCGCAACGCTCGGTGATGGTCCACGTTGGCGAACCCCAGATCCTCGACGGGGAGCTGCTTCAGCAAGTCCACCGCCGTGTCCAGGGCGACCTCGCCGCTCTGAACCTTCTGGAGCAGTTCGCGCACGGATTGCGTGTTCACAGGGGCTCTATAGTCCCTTGCTCAACGCTTCACCACTTCGCCGGCCAGGGGTGACGAGGCGAGACGACTCTCCCAAGGGCCGGTATCGAGCCGTGCTGGTGGCTTGTGCTCCTCCTCGCCCGCCACTAGAACCCCCGCGTGCCAGCCTTTCTCGGCCCCTTGATCGGCTTCGCGCTTGGAGTGGCGTTCGCGTGGGTGAGCGTTGGCAGCGCGGGGCGGGACCGCCTCGTGGTTCGCCACCGCGGTGCGCTGCTGAGCGCGGCCTATGGGTTGTTGATCTTTGCGCCGGCGTGTGGGTATTTCATCGCGTTCGCGCCGGACTGGTCGGTTGCGTACTGGTTCGATGGGGCTGCGCTCCTGACGCCCTGGGGTCTGGTGTGGGTGCTGCTCGACGCCAGCGCGCCGGCTCTGGGGTTTCTGCTCGCCACGCGCAACGAGCATGCGAAGCCGAGCTTCCTGATCCGCCTCGCAAGCGGCCCCGCATTGCTGGCCCTGGGCTTGCTCGTCCTGAGCTACCGCCGGCTCGGGGTCTACGGCACCTATCGCCAGGTCCACGGAGACTTCGGGGTGCACCACGTGGGCGGGACTCCCCTGGGCCATGCGCTCCTGTGGATGTTGCCGGTGCTGGTTTTGGGGACCGTCTGGACCCTGTACTGCATGCACAACCTGAGCCGAGGCGCCCCGATCGCCGGGCGGTCGCGCCGGCACCCGGAACTGAGCTAGTGTGGGGTCGACGTCTGCCTCCGCCGCCCCGACGTGAGGCCAGCTTTCTGCTCGCGTCAGTGACGCGACGTCGGGCTCCGCCCGCGCAACCTGGAGCACACCCAAGATGAAGGACGACACCGCAGAACTCACTTCCCTGGCCGAGAAACTCGTGGACCGCGCCCGCAAGGCGGGCGCCGACGTCGCCGAGGTGTCGGCGCGTTCGGGCTGGGAGCTCTCCACCAAGGTTCGCCTGGGCGAGCCGGAGCTGGTGGAAGAAGCGGGTCACCGCAGCGTGTCGATGAAGGTGCTGCGGGACGAACGCGTCGCGATGAGCGCCACCAGCGATCTCTCGGAAGCCGGTCTCGAGCGCCTGGTGGCGGACGCCATTTCGCTCCTCGACCTGAGCCAGCCAGACCCCTGCGAGGGGCCGGCCGAGATCGGACTGCTCGCCAAGCCTCCGTTCCCGGAGCTCGATCTGTATGACCCGGCCGTGGAGGAGATCGACGCCGCCCAGGCGCTCGAGCGCGCCAAGCTGGCCGAGAAGGCCGCGCTCGGCTTCGATCCGCGACTGACCTTGTCCGAGGGAGCAACCTTCGCGCGCACGAGTGGTATCCGCGTGATGGTGCTGTCGAGCGGCTTCGTGGGCGCCACGCGAGGCTCATACGCCTCG
>JAGQIY010000368.1 GCA_020430865.1 Myxococcales bacterium | reverse complement strand
TTGTCGATCACCAGGATGGCGGTCACTGGCGGAGCCTCGCACTCGCCCGGGATCGGGTCAACGCGGCTGCCGGGGAATCGCCGCTTGGTCGCAGACGAGGCCGCACCCCCGCGAGGCGACGGCAATTTCTCAATCCACCTCCACGTCCGATACGATCCCGGACATGTCCGAACGCCGCGCGTCCACCCGTCGTCCTCTCGACGTCTACTTCAACAAGTACCTCGACGGTCAGCCTCACCTGTGCAGGTCCGTCGACCTCTCTCGCACCGGGATGCGCGCCCTGCGGCTCTCGGAACCCAACACCTCCCTCGATGCATTTCCCGTCGAGCTCCAGCTCCCGGGCGATCCCGAGAGCCTGTGGATCTGGGCTCGGGCAGTGCGCAGCGACGCCGCCGACCAGGGCCTCGAGTTCGTCGGCATCGACGCCGCCGATCGTCAACGCATCGATCGATTCCTGGCAGCTTGATGGTTGGGGGTGAGGGCTGGTGCGCCGCTCCACGCTCGACGGAGACGTCAACGAAACGTCGACGAAGCGCGGGTCGAGCCACTCCCACACCCAAGGCGACGGGTGACTCGATTGTCGCTTCAAACGCCCGCTTACTCGCCGCCCATGGGCCCGCTCCTCCCCACGCATTCAATCTTGCCGAGCTGGAAAGCGGCCTGTACTGTGGCGCCCCCGAGACGCCGTAGGTCGGACGCTCGGGCCCTGCATCGTTACTCCCCAACCCCGAACTCCGCACCCCGTGCTCGCGCAGTAGCTCTCTGACTGGCGAGGAGCCCAAATGGCCGAAGAAAAGAAGCCGAAGATCGACCTCAAGGCCCGCCTTGGAAAGAAGACCATGACGGGCGGCAGCGCACCCAGCGCCGTGCCGCCTCCCGTCGGGATCCCCAAGCCGGTAGGCGTCCCCGCGCCCCCGTTCGCGACCCCCTCGTCGCCTTCGAACAAGCCTGCGCCGCGGGTGGACGCGTCGGATCCCTACGCCTCGATCGAGGCGGATCAGGCGCCGGTTCGCGCGGAGCCCCAGGCCATCAAGGTCGAGATGAGCGAGGAGGTGGTCGCTGCCCAGAAGAAGGGCAAGCTCCGCCTGGTCATCATCGGTGTCGTGGGGGCGGCCGTAGGTGCGTTGCTCGGCTACACGATCGGCGATCGCATGGCGTCCAACGCCGGCGCCAAGGTCGCGATCAACGACGCCGCACGCCTTGCGAAGGAGATCGACGACGCGAACGCGCAGGCCAACCAGCTGGCGGACGTGCTGCAAGCCGCGGGCACGAAGCTCGGCTCGAACAAGTTCCCGGCGGAAGAGGTCTCGAAGCTCGGAGAGCTGCGCATCAACTTCAGCGGCGCGAACCTGGCCGGCTCGAACATCGGCCGCTTCAAGCCGCAGCTCGTGACCCAGCTGGTCGAGTACTCGAGTCGCACCCAAGAGGCCAACGACCAGAAGGAGACCCTGCAGGCGATCCTCGGAGGAAGCAAGAAGGTCATCACCGAGTTGCTGTCGGAGAAGGACAAGCCGAAGGTGCGTTGGAGCATCTACTTCCAGGGCGGCCCGCGCGGCCCCTGGGCGGTGATGCAGCCGCTGCCGGCTCCCTTCGCGGTCAACGAGAAGGACAAGAAGGACTACGCCTGGCCGAAGGAGTTCGAGATCAAGGACAACGGCAAGACCTTCAAGCTCAAGCGCTACACCGGAGGCGACCCGACTCGCGGCAGCGGTGATCCGCAGATCGTCCCTGTCGACCCCAGCAGCCAGGGCGACGTGTGCCCGAACGACACGATGATCAAGCTGCGTCGAGAGGTGTCCAACATGCAGGAGATCCTCAAGGGCAAGACCGGGCAGACCGCCGATCAGGAGAAGCCAGGCCTGATCACCCTGGGTGACTCTCTGGTGGAGCAGCTCAAGGCGATCGGCGCCCACGCCGACGGCTGAACCCAGTCCGCGCGCCTTGCCCTCCGCGGGAGCCAGCGACAGCTCGGCTCCCGCGCTGCGTTTGTGGCAACGAGCCCGGGGCTCGAGGACGTTGCCATGGGGAAAGAAAGGGCTGGCGTCCGTTGGCGCGTGCGGGAGCTAGGGAGCGCGGCCGAAGGCCACGTCCTGATCGGCGCACACGTCCTGGTAGCCCGCCAGCACCAGCGCCATGCAGCGCACGCTGAGGTGAACCCGGGCGCTCGGCTCCCGCTCGAAGAAGCGCGCCCAGAGGCCCCGGCGTTCGCGGTTGCCACCGGTGATGCCGATCCACGCGCCGCTCGGCAGGCTCGAGAGCTCCGGCAGCTGGCGTTGGATGGCGCTGCACGCGCCGATGCCATGGCTCGGCCAGGTCTGGCTCACCCGAGGCTGAACCAGCTGGCGCGCCGTGGCGCCTGGTTCCAGGGGAGGAGTCGCCATGGCTCAAGCGGCAGACTGGCTGCGGCTGCTGCTGCGAGGCATCAGGGAGTCGGGGGACGGCGCCTCGCGGATGATCTCCACCTTCATCACGTGGCGCTCGTCAGCTTCCCGGACGATGAAGTCCAGACCAAACTCGCTGACCATCGAGCCCTCCCCGGGGACTCGGCCCAGGCGATCGATGATGAAGCCTCCGAGGGAGTGGTAGTCGCCGTCTTCGAACTCGACGCCGAGGTAGCGGCTCAGGTCCCCGATGGGGACGCTGGCGTTGACCATCAAGCGGCCGTCTCCGAGGTCGACGATTGGCGCCTCCTCTTGATCGTGTTCGTCGCGGATGTCTCCGACGATCTCCTCGATCAGGTCTTCCAGCGTCACGATGCCGCTCATGCCGCCGAACTCGTCGATCACCACGGCCATGTGGTGCCTTCCGGCGCGCATGTCGGTGAGCACGCTGGAGCAGGCCTGGCCCTCGGGAACGAACGCGACGGGTTTGCGGGTCACGTGTTCCACGCGGAAATCCTCGGAGCTGTTATCGGACAGGAAGCGGATCAGATCCTTCACGTGCAGCAGGCCGACGACGTTGTCGACGCGGTCACGCACCACCGGG
>JAGQIY010000367.1 GCA_020430865.1 Myxococcales bacterium | reverse complement strand
TGGTTGCCCCACGCGTCCGTGGGCGCGGCCTGCACGCGGCTGTCGAATGCCTGCACCAGGCGGGTGACGCGGTCGATGACTTCGTTGCTCATGGTCGGGAACGTACACCAGTAGCGTGACCCTGCGATCAGCGGGCCCCGGCCCGCCCCGCCCGGGTGGTGGAATTGGCAGACACGGGGGGCTTAAACCCCCCTGGAGGAGACTCCGTGTGGGTTCGAACCCCACCCCGGGCACATGCTCTGAGCAGGTAGGACGCAAATCGGCCTCATGGCCGCCAGGCGCCGAAACCGCCCCATGTACACAAAATGTGCACAAAGTGCTACGGTTACCCCATGGCAGGAGGGTCCGTCTACAAGCGGAGCGGCACATGGGCCTTCCGCGTCGACGCCGGCTTCCACCCCGAGTCCGGCAAGCGGCGCCAGGTCCTTCGCCAAGGCTTCGCCACGAAGAAGGAGGCGCAGCTCGCGCTGGCCGATCTGATCCAGGCCGCCGAGAAGAACTCCGTCGTCGCCAAGTCGACGATGCGTCTCGGCGATTACCTCGAGGAGTGGCTCGCCAACCAGCAGAGCCGCCTGCGCGAGACGACGGTGCGCAGCTACGAGATCGCAGTGCAGCGGATCAAGAAGCGCCTTGGACGCATCCAGCTCCAGGCGCTGACGCCCATGCAGATCGAGAAGTTCTACAACGACCTCCTGGCCGAGGAGTCGAAGGGCGGCAGCGGGCTCGCCCCGAAGACGGTGAAGAACACGCACGTCGTGCTGCGCAAGGCGCTGGCAGACGCCGAGCGCTTGGGACTCGTGCCGCGCAACGCGGCATCTGCCGCTCGCGCTCCGACGGTGCGCCGGCCGGAGTTCGAGACCTGGTCGTCCGATGACCTGAAGGTGTTCTTCGAGTCGATCAAGGACAACCGCCTGCGCGCCGCGTTCGTCGTGTTGGCGACAACCGGGATGCGCCGGGGCGAGGTACTCGGGATGCGTTGGCGCGATCTCGATCTCGACGCAGCGCAGTTGGCGATCGTGCAGACGCTCACCACCGTGAAGTGGGAGCCGATCATCACGCAGACCAAGACGCAGCGCAGTCGGCGAACCATCTACCTCGACACGTTCACTGTCGATGCGCTGCGTGACCATCGACGTCGGCAGCGCGAAGAGCAGATCGCCGCCGGTCCGGCGTGGGACAAGTCGAACGACTTGGTGTTCCGGGACGAGCTCGGCCGACTCGTGCATCCCGACTGGTTCTCGCGGGAGTTCAACCTCCTCGTCCAGATCGCCGGCCTGCCGCGCATCCGCCTCCACGACCTCCGCCACACATACGCAACGTTGGCCCTGAAGACCGGCGTGCACCCGAAGATCGTCTCCGAGCGGCTCGGCCACGCGACGGTCGGCATCACGCTCGACCTGTACTCGCACGTGACGCCTGGCATCGCACGCGACGCGGCGCAAGCGGTCGCATCGACGATCTTCGAGTAGCCCGGCGATCAGCTCGCGGCAGGGATCGATCGATCAGCGTCGACGACCACGCTGCCGAGGAGCTGGTCGATGACTACGGCGGGGATCACGATCCGTCGGCGGAAACGCAGCGACGGGATTGACCCGTTCCGTACGCACTCGTACGCGGTCGATCGCGAGATGCCGAGGCGCCGAGCGGCTTCCTCGACGCTCAGCGCTTGTGGCGTCGAAGGGGGCGGCTCGACACGCGCTGAGGTGCTGGTGACTTCTGGGGAGGGATATCTGGCCATCCCCGGACCATCCATCGAGGACGTCCCGGATCACCGCCCGCGGACGGATGACAGCGTCCTACGTGATGTGGCCCGATCCTGCCGTTGAGCCTTTACCCTGCGGTCCGACGGATGGAGTGGAGCAGAT
>JAGQIY010000366.1 GCA_020430865.1 Myxococcales bacterium | reverse complement strand
GTCGCCGAGCGGCTCGTTGTTGGCGCTGACCCTCAGGCGATAGATCCCGCCCGGGAGAGTCCCGTCGTCCACGAAGTAGACGAGCTCGGTGCCTGCTGAATTAGGATCCTTACGGAAACATTTGGGTGCTTCTCGCGGGTAGCTCAGGTTGCGCCCATGATGGGTGAGGCGAACGCCTTCGCGCCGCCCTCGGCGCTCCACGTCGCGAACCAGCGCCTCGTATTCGCGCTTCAGATGTGCGTGCCAGCCCTCGTAGAGCTCCACATAGGTCTTGCCCGTGGCCTTCTTGATCGACCGGTTGATTCCCCAGGGAATTATGTTCGCACCGTAGTCGGCGGAGACCGTGGCGTAGGTCTCGGTGCCGTAGGTGTCGAGGATCCAGCCGATGAAGTAGCCACCGTAGAGGTACCAGAGGTTTCCGCCGGGCCAGCGTCGCGGGATACTGCTGATCTGATCGAGGCGCGCGAAGTTGCCTTCGAGCACGTCGGCGCGCAGCATCATGTCGAACAGGCTCGAGCGCCGACGGCCCGCGCCGGTGTGCTGGCTCTCGAGTGCAACCGCCAGGCCCTCCAGGATCCAGCGGGGCTGCACCTGGTTCGGCGTGTAGGTCTTGCCGAAGATGCCGTTCAGCAGCTCGGGAATGCCGGAGCGGTTGTCGATGTGCAGGATGTGGGTGTGCTCGTGGGTGAGCAGCATCAGCATCCAGTCGTCGTAGTCTCCGAGCACGCTCATGTCGTCCGGCGCGGAAACGAACAAGCGGATCGTGTTGTAGGGGCGCACGCTGGCCGAGCCGTTGGAGGCGTCGGTATTGTCCGTCAAGACGATGTGCGTGACCTCCTTCGGCTGCCAGCCCAGCTGGGGGCTCAGGCGGCTATGGATCGCCTCGCCGAGGCTCGCGGTGCGCTGGGCGACCTCGTCCAGCCCAGCGGGGTAGTGGACGCGAAAGTGCGGCGTCTCCACCGTGCGCCAGCGCAGGTACGGGTCCCCTGCCTGGGCTGGCCGCGCGACGCTCAGCGCGAGCACTGCGCAGGCAAGGGACAGCAGGAGGCGCATTAGCCCCGAGGCCTAACCCAAGCACTGGCGCGACGCGAGTCGCGTCTGCCAGGGCACGAGCGAGTGATCGCGGCTGCTGCGAGCGACGAGGCTTCAGAAGTCGTCGTGGAACAGTGGCTCACGGTTGCGCACGTAGCGATACACGAGCTGCCTGCCCTCGGGGGAGATCTCGGTGAACGCGGCGCCGAACCCTGGCGGCGCGTCTGCTCCGGAGTTCGGTGCTTCGCGAGTCCAGCGTACGATGGCCTTGGCCTCGAACTCGTACCCGCCGGGCATCGAGATCTTGAGCACCAGTGGCTGGCCCATGTCGGGGATCTGATAGGTGGCGATGAAGATCCCACCATCGTCGATCACGTCGTTGCCGCTCAGCCCCTTGTAGAAGTTGGTCTGACTGTTCGCACCCAAGGCGGCCTCGAGGCGGACCACGTCGCCGAATGCCGGAGGCCCGCCTGCTGTTGGTCCGGCCTGGGGAGGTCCTGGCTGGGGTGCAGGTTGATGCTGTTGCGGCTGCGCGTGGGCGGCTTGGGCCGCGCCATGGGCATTCACCGAGGGCTGCTGGGGGTACGCTTGCTGAGGTGGTTGCTGCGGCGCTTGCTGCGGAGCCGCTTGGTGCTGCGGTGCCTGCTGGTATTGGGGCGGCTGCTGGTATTGCGGGGCCTGCTGGGGCGGCTGCTGGTATTGGGGCGGCTGCTGGTATTGCGGCGCCTGAGGCGGCGGTTGGTGCTGCGGCGCGGCTTGTGGTGGCGGCTGATACGGCTGCTGCGCTGGCGCTTGTGGCGCGGCTTGCGGTGCCGGTCGCGGAACCCCAGCCGCCGCTCCGCCATCGATGGGGGGGAGCTCGAGGGTGCTTCCTCCTGGAGGCTGCTGGGCGCTGGAGCCACTCAGCGCGACCGTGCTGCCAAGGCCTTGCGCGGGAGCGGCAGGCGCCGGCGCCGCCTGGAAGGCGGGCTGAGCGGGGGCGGCTGCTTGCTGATTGAGTCCGTGCACCACTCCCAGCGAGCTGGCTACTGCTTCCATCGCCTGGGTCACCGCCGGATGAACGCCCTCGGAGGACTGCAGCTGAGCGAGCGCACCACGAACCGCTTCCAGGGCAACGGGTGCGTGCTGGGGCAGGGCGGCACCGCCCGACGCCTCGATCTGATGGAGCGAACTCATCGCCTTCGCGATGGGTTCGGCAACGTTCATCAACTGCGGCGGAACACCAGGTGCCTGAAGCGCGGCCAGGCCCTGCGCCAGATTCTCGCGGGCGCTGCGTGCTCCGCTAACGGGGTCGCTCATTCGTTCCCTCCAAAGATTCGCGAGAGTCTATCACCTGAGTTCGAGCGCTTACGAGTTCCGCAAGCCGAGTTCCGTCGACTTCCTGTCCCGACTCCAGGCGCACACGCTCCACCCGAACTCCGCCATCCCCTGTGCGGATGCGCACCGCGCTCGACGTGATCTGCGCCTCGCCCGGAAGCAACGCCAGGGGGAGACGCTCATCGCTGCTGGCCTTCAGTAAGTCCAGGCGCAGCCCTGCAATCTCCAAGGGCACGCCAGGTTCTGGGCTCAGCGCTCGTACCCGGCGCACCACGGCCGCCGTTCCCGCGCTCCAGGGACACTTCAGTAAGTCTCCGTCTGGTGCGGGTGCCCAGGTTGCCGACGCTTCGTCCTGGCTCGTGCGAGGCAATGCCCGACCGTCCGACAGCTCGCGAGCGGCGCGGCGCAGGAGACGCAGACTCGGTCGGTCCAGGGCCTTTGCGAGGCGCCACGCGCTGCCTGTACGAAGCTCCTCACCCCCGAACTCCTCCTGCCAGACGATGTCTCCGGTGTCGTAGTCCGCCGCGAGGTGGTGCAAGGTGACGCCGGTGCGCGCGTCCGCAGCGTCGATGGCCCAGAAGAATGGGTCGGGGCCGCGATGGCGAGGCAGCAGCGAAGGATGCACGCCGTACGCGCCGAGTGGACAGCGACCGAGCCAGACTTCGGGCAGGCGCCGGGTCCAGAACCAGCTCAGCAACACCTCAGCGCCATCGAGCCGCGCTTCCACTCGTGCTCCGAGGGTCTGCCTGGGCGTGAGCAGGGCGTCGATCACGACGTCGCCCAGCAGCCTCTTCACGCGTCTGCGGCCGGGTGCCGGCAGTGGACTCAGCACCACTGGATCGAGGTCGTGACCGTCGCGGTGCAGCAGCCAGGCTGCGAGGGGCAAGCCAAAGAACGCGATGCGCATGCACCTGGTGTAGCGGCAAATCGCCGGGGCGCCGAGCCTCGGCCGCGGCGGCCAAAGAGAGCCCAAAAGTTGTTAGGGCTTCTCCGACCTTGGTACCCCGAGCAGTATGGATTCTGGGTCTGCCTTCGGACAGATGCTTCGCGCGGGCAATCGCTTCGATCCCGAGGCCGCGAATCGACCGATTCTGAGCTTCGAGAACGTACACAAGGCGTACCGCTCGGACGCACCCGTGCTGAGGGGCATGAACCTGCAGATCGAGCGCGGGGAGTTCGTCTTCTTCACCGGACCTTCCGGCGCTGGCAAGAGCACCCTGCTGCGTCTGCTCTACGCGGCGGAGACCGTGGACTCCGGTCGCATCCTGTTCATGGGGCGGGAGGTCGGTCGCCTGCGCCCCGAGTCGATTCCGTTCCTACGCCGAAACATTGGCGTCGTTTTTCAGGACTTCAAGCTGGTCAACAACTGGAGCGTCTCCGAGAACGTGGCCATGCCGCTCGAGGTCCTGGGCCTCCCCGAACGCCTGATCCGTACGCGGATTGGCGAAGCCCTGGAGCGTGTGGGTTTGGGGGGGAGGGGGAGCGATCTCGCGTCGACCTTGAGCGGCGGAGAGCAGCAGCGCGTCGCCGTGGCGCGCGCGATCGTAGGCGAACCGGCGCTGGTGCTCGCTGATGAACCGACGGGAAACCTCGATCCCCAGCTCGCCGTGGACATCCTCGGCCTGTTCGAGGACATCCACTCCACCGGCGTAACGGTGCTGTTCGCCACCCACGATCGCTCGCTGCTCGACATCCGTCCGCGGCGCGTCGTCGTGCTTCAAGACGGTAAGGCCATCGACGCCCCCAACGGGCTCGAGGGTGACTTGGAAGACGACTTCCAGCTGTCCGTAGCCTGAGGAGACACCGAGAGACATGACGTCGCTACAGCGAGCCTGGCGAGGCGGAAAAAACGACTGGCGGCTCCATCTGCTGAGCATCTTCTCGGTGGCGGTGGCCTTCGTCACCCTGGCGTCTGCGCTCCTCGTCGTGGTCAACGTCGACGGGTTGCGTGACCGCTGGGCACGCGCCGGACGCGCCAGTGTATACTTCCGGGTGGAAACGACACCAGCCCAGGTGCGCGCCATCGAGGACGCCGTACGCGCCGCTCCCGGGGTCACGGACGTGCGCTACGTGTCCAGCGATGAGGCGCGCCGCGAGGTGATCGGGCGCGGAGACAAGGTGCTCTCGGATCTGCCATCGGCGGCCTTCCCTGCCTCCCTCGAGGTCATGGTAGATGAAGGCACCGAGGGCGGAAAGCTGGATTCCCTCGCTTCACGCGTGCAGGCCCTACCTCAAGTCGAGAGTGTGGAGACGTACCAAGACTGGACCCATCGCCTGGCTTCGGTGCTGAGTGGAGGTGTCACCGCAAGTCTGGTCTTGGCCTTCGTGGTGCTGGGTGCCGTCGTTAGCGTGGTCGCCTCGACGATCCGTCTCGCCCTGCAGCGCAGACGTATCGAGGTCGAGGTGCTCAAGCTGGTCGGCGCGACCGACAGCTACGTGCGCAGACCCTTCGTCGTCGAGGGCGCTGCGCAGGGGGGGATAGGCGCCTTCCTGGCGCTGGTCATACTCGCAGTTCTCTACGGAATCGTCAGGCAGAACCTGAGCGGTGAGCTCACGACCCTCGTGGGGATGCAGCCGGTGTTCTTGCCGTGGACCTTCATGCTGGCGATGGTCTCTCTTGGCTCTGCGCTGGGTGCGGTCGCAGCGTGGGGTAGCCTGCGCAAGCTCTTGGTCGTGTGACGTGAAAGTCCGAATCGCCTTCAGTCTGCTGTTCTTGTCGGTGGGAGCCGTCGCGCTGGCGGCGCCTTCCTCGCCGGATCCCGTGGCGACGGACGACGCCGCGTTGCAGGCGCCTTCG
>JAGQIY010000365.1 GCA_020430865.1 Myxococcales bacterium | reverse complement strand
CCCCGGCGCCCAGTCGCGCTGCCGGTTCACCGCCAGCTTGCGGCGCATGGCGGCCGGCAGACCCGTGCCCATCAGCCGAAGTCCGGTGTGGACCGCCAGCGCGATGACGTCCGCCGCCTCCTCGCCGACGTGGCGCGTCAGCGAGAACAACACATCGGGGTCTGAGGCGGCACACGTGGCTCGGTTGAGCTCGTCCACCGCCGCGTCGAGCTCCTGCACCTCTTCCTTGAGGTGGGTCAGGCACGCCTCGCCCGTGGTCCCATCGAAGCGAACCCACGCCCACTCCATCCACTCGGCGAGCGGCAGGGTGCAGATCGGCACCCCGGACTGCGACGGCATGGCGACGACGGCCTGCACGGGCGTGCTGAGCGCCCAGGTATGCCGGGCGGCCCCCTCAGTGAACAGCAGCACCACGGCGGCCTCTTCGCGGTAGGCCATGACTGGCGACTTGCTGGTCATCTCCACGGTGTCGCCGGGGAGTCGCGGGATGAACCATGTCCCGACCGGCAGATCGGCCGCGGTGGTGAACGGTGCGTAGAGCTTGAGCCCTTCCTTCATGTCCCTCTCCTCATGATTCCGCCGTGGCGTCCAACTGCACGGCGCGGGCACGTAGCCCAGGGGTTGCGTCGGCCGTAGGCGGAGATGCCCAGGCCCAGGGGAGCCGCAGCGTCGCGGCGTCAGGCCCGCCAGCAGCGACGGGCAAGATGATGAGCGGAGATGGCGGGGCGCCAGGGGCGTCAGCGGCGATGGCAGCCGGGACGACCGATGGCCACAGCGCAGACAGGCGCGCAAGGCCAGCGTCGACTGATGACTGCCACTGCGTCAGGTGGTCGATGAACGGTCCGGCGAGCAGCACTCGCTCCGCGCCATCGCCGATGACCAGCGTCGGGCCGTCCTCAGTCACGCGCAGCCGGAACAGGCGCTCGCCGTCGACGCCGCGCACCTGGATTTCGCCGCCCACCCGTAGCGCGACATCGACCACACCGCTCGCCTCGCCTGCCGCGGGCCGGTAGCTCTGCCGGTCGTTGGCGACGCCAGCTCGGCGAGCGTCGATGGAAGCGTTGCCGTTGCGATCGATACGGACCGTAGTCCCCTGATGCGCGACCAGCCGCTCGACGACGCCCTGCCCGCGCTGCGCGGCAGCGGGCAATACGGGGACGTCGGCTGTGACCGCTCGGGTCGCACGTGGGTGTTCGAGCGAGCAGGTAATGAACGGGCGCTCGATGTCGCCCTCAATCCAGTCGATGAGGACGATGTCGCCGTCGAGGTCGGTGATGTCGGCGGGCGGCGGCGAGACGCCGGTCTGGTCGAGTCGGACCGCAGCGCCGGTGACCATATTGGTCTGAGCTGCGGCCGGGATCCACCGAGCGACATTGCTGACGCTGGACCCGCGCTGGCCCACTGGCGCCCGGACTACGCCGCCGCGGGCGAGCAGCACGGTGCATAGCAGGGGGTCGGTCTGGACCTCGACGACGACGCCGCGTGTCGGGCCGGGGTAGACCTCGCGCCGGGGGGTGTAGGGCACACGCGGGATGCCCTGCTGCAAACGTCGTCGGAGGAATGACCACACGCGGCTCACGATACGTGTGCCGCACGCGGCGTTCAAGCAACGCCGCGTCACGTTTGGGCGCGGCGGTTGGAGGCAGGCCGGCGTCACACCGGAGACGTCATCGACCCACGCCCGCGTTCCGCATCGCCCAGGTCTCGTCTCGGGTCGGCTTGATCTACCGTGGGGCGCGGACTATCTTGGCGAGGCCCTTCTAGGCATCGCCTGATTGTGCGCCCAGCCGATTGCAGTCGGCTGCTCCCGCGAATCAAGCCTCGACCCCGTCAAGCCCAGCTTTGGCGGGGTTTTTGTTGGGCAGCCACCATGGTGCTCGACAAAAAGTTAGTGGCGCCTCATTTTCTTCTGGACCGGCACCCGGATTCCTGGCACCTTGAATCCAGATGGCGGACGGAACCGCCTCACAGCCAGGAGAGACCCGATGAGCAAGCACAAGAGCCTCACCGACCTGTTCAACGCCATGACCCGCAACGCCACGAGCGTGATCGACAAGGGCGGCTACCGCTCGGATCTCCCGACCTTCGGCGGCACGGCGCCCAGCAGCACGCTCAGCGTCTGGTCGTGGAGCGAGACCCACATGATCGTCGGGTCCTGCGCCGACGACCTCGAACTCGTCGAGCGCGAGGATGCGAAGCTCATCCGCGAGGCGGCGGACTGCGGCGCGGAGTGGGCGCGGCAGGGCTTCCCCATGTGGGGCGACGGGCTGAGCGCCGAAGACGTCTCGTGGATCGAGGCGGCGATGGGTCGCAGCCTCACCAGCGACGAGAAGCGCACCGCCAACTCCGCCGCCAAGGCGGCCTTCGACTCCACCGTGGCGGCAGACAATGCCTGAGCGCCGCCAGGGTCCGGGGCGGCCTCCGCTGGCTGGCGTGGCGCGCAGCGTGCGGATGCCCATCCGCGCCACTCCGCTGGAGAGCGCGGCGTGGCGTGCGGCAGCCGCGCATGCGGGCGAGTCGTTCGCAGCGTGGGCCGCCGAAGAGCTCAACAACGCGGCTGCACAGCGAACGCAGCCCGACCCCGACCCAGGGGATTGACGAGCTTCTACTCGTCGCAACCAGCCCGGACACCGGGCGCAACCAGACAGGAGAGACAGCATGACCGAGCGATTCGAGGCCATGGGGACCGTGTTCGAGAAGGCCGACAAGCACCCCGGGGTCATCGTCCCCGTGTCGGGGCACATCTACGAGATCGAGAAGGCCGCGCGGGAGGCCCAGGCCGCCGAGTTCCAGCGGATCGACGCCTGGGTCGAGGAGAAGCAGGGCGACCTCGACAAGCCGCACTCCGTCACCGTCGGCTATACCGAGGCCTTCTGGTGGCATCGCCACCTGACGGCGAAGGGTTTCGAAGTCGGTGGCTTGCCCGACGACCTCGCCGAAGAGAACCTTCGCGTCGAGACCCGGCCGCAGGAGGTGGCCCTGACCGTGCGGCGGCGCGAGGAGCCCGACGAGGGCGACGATGACATCGAGACGCTGGGTGGCCCGCCGGAGGACATCGGCGACGCCGTCGGACGTCGCCTCGCCCCCGGGTATGGCATGACGGACGCGCGTCGGGCGTCGTGTCGGTGGCAGCCCCT
>JAGQIY010000364.1 GCA_020430865.1 Myxococcales bacterium | reverse complement strand
TCCTGCGCGCGGTAGAGTTCACCAGCGTCGTTCGCCAGCAGGACCGTGGTCCCGTCGCCCACCAGCATGGCAGCGGTGAGATTTCCCTTTGGAATCTTTGCGAGGCCTCGCATCCCCGCATCGAGCTCCAGCAGCAGCACGCCGTACGCCGTCACCGCGAGGTACGCTCGCTCGCTCCAGGCGCTCTTCTTGGGCTCCAGAGCGAGCCAGCCCGAGGCAGGCTCGGCTGGACTCGCGAGGTCGAGCCAAGCAGGCGGCGCCGCTGGCGCCGAGGCGCTGGGCAGGTGCAGGAACGGGTCCTCGGCTGGGGGCGCGGGCGGCGGCGCCTGGTAGACCGGTGGCGGCGGCGCGGGCTTTGGCTCGTGGGCGCATCCCATCAGCAGCGTCAGCCCCAGCGCGGCGCTCGACGTCGTCAGACCGCGCTCCCAGATCCCCTTCAGCTCTCCAGCGTTGCTGCCAAACATTGGGGGACGCTAGCCGAAGCGTCCCGGTCTTGACTAGAGCTCAAGGACGCTGGATCCAGCTCAGCTTGGTCACGAACTGGCCCGAGTCCACGCAGTCCAGCAGCCGCGTGGCGTCTCCGGTACCGTCAGCGTCGCGCACCTCGATGTGTGAGCACTGGCTAGGGTCCTGGACCAGATACGCAACGCGGGTCCCGTCCGGCGACCAGACGGGGCTGGTGACGTCCTCGGTCGTGATCTGCGTGGGTGTTCCGCCGGCGACGTCTCGCGCGTAGAGCCCTCGCGGCGTGGAGCGTGCTCGGTAGAGGAAGCGCTCTCCCGACGGCGAGACGACCGGGTTGTCCGCGTCGGCGAGGACGCTCTCGCTGGAACCGTTCGAGAGGTCCAGGCGGCGGATCTCCCGGGTCTGCGTGCTTGGGGGGGTGAGAGTGATGCGTGAGAACAGCAGCTCGGACACGTCTCCTCCCTGCGCTGCCGGGATCGGCGCCGGATTCAGCTCGAAGACGTTTTCTTGCAGTGCCCCCAGCGCCTGATACGTCCCGCACTCGAGGTCCAGGCGCCCGAGCTGCCAGCCCTTGAAGTGCCCCTGATCGCCGTCGTAGCCGAAGTCGAAGCGCCGGCAGACGAACAGCTGACTCGCATCGGGACCGAAGTGATGACACTCGTCGTTGATGTTTCCGTGTGAGACCAGCCGGACCTGCTGGGTAGCCGAGTCGTACAGCCAGGTGTGCTGGATCGAGTCCAGATAGGTGAGACCGTAGTTCGCCTCCTGAGCAGGGTCCGTCGCCGAGAAGGCGATGTGCGCTCCCCCCGACTCGACTCCCATGCTCCAGACGCGGAGCGCCGTGAACACCAGCACCGGCTCGCTGCCGTCGGGGCGCATGGCCCGCACGGCGTTGGGTGTACCCCAGTCGTTGTAGACGATGCTTTCTCCCTGCGGTAATGGGCTCTGAGGGCTGAACTGGATATCCATCGCGCTCGGTTCCGGGAAGCGCGCGTCGTGCGCAGGATCACCGACGCAGCCACCAGCGCCCCCGGAGGTCCCGGCGCCTCCACCCGCCCCAGCGACGCCAGCCGTCGCTCCAGAGCCGCCGTCGCCCCCAGCGCTCCCCTCACCCCCATCCGGGTCGGATCCACAGGCGACGACGAGACAGGTCAAACCAATGCCGACGAGCGAGCAAACGCGCATCGCCTGCAACAACCACAGTCCTTTCTCGTACGCAATCGCCGCGCGGTCCATGCGGCAGAAAGCCGTGTTGCGCACGCCGCGAGTCCCTGGGATAGAAGCGGCATGGGATTCATCCAAGCACCGCCCGAGCTCGCGCCCCAGTTCGATGACGACCGCGTCCTGCGCCGCTTCCTGGAGCGCCAGCTACCCGACGACGTGCTGCGCGACGTCACGCCGAGCCTGAAGGAGATGGGCGAGCTCGCCGCCGGGCGGCTCTACGAGCTGTCGATGCGCCACCGCAACGACGAGCCGCAGCTGACGTCGTGGGATCCCTGGGGTAATCGTATCGACGAGCTGGAGGTCAACGCCGCCTGGAAGGAGTACGCCCGCGTGGCCGCAGAGAAAGGCGTCGTCGGCACCGCTTACGAGCGCAAGCACGGCGCCTACTCGCGCATCCACCAGTTCGCCCTGATGTACCTCTTCGCGCCCTCGACGCAGGTCTACACCTGCCCGCTGGCGATGACCGACGGCGCAGCGCGCACCCTGGAGACGCTGGCCAAGCCCGAGCTGCGTGATCGGGTGCTCCCCCATTTGATCCACAGGGATCCGGCCCAGGCCTGGACCAGCGGTCAGTGGATGACCGAGCGCACCGGCGGCTCCGACGTCGGACTCAGTGAGACCGTAGCTCGCGAGACCCCGGAAGGCTGGCGCCTCTTCGGCACCAAGTGGTTCACCTCGGCGGTCACCAGCGAGGTGACGCTCACCCTCGCCCGCCCCGAGGGCAACCCCGCGGGAGGCAAGGGCCTCGCGCTGTTCTTCGTCCAGCTCCGGGATCAGCAGAACCGCCTGAACCACATCCTGGTCAACCGCCTCAAGGAGAAGCTCGGCACGAAGAACCTCCCCACCGCCGAGCTGACGCTGGACGGAACCCTCGCGGAGCCCGTCGTCGGCCTGAACAACGGCATCCGCAACATGGCCAACATGCTCAACATCACGCGCACCTGGAACGCAGTGGTCGCGGTCTCCAGCATGCGTAGAGGCCTGGCGCTCGCGCGGGACTACGCGAGACGCCGGGTGGCGTTCGGCGCCGCCCTCAGCGAGAAACCGCTCCACCTGGACACGCTGGCTGGACTCGCCGCCGAGTACGAGGCCGCGTTCCAGCTGGTGTTCGAGGAGGTGCGCTTGATGGGCCAAGCGGAGCTCGGCGAGATCAGCGAGGAGGACCAGCGGGTGCTGTATGCGATCCAGCCGCTGACCAAGCTG
>JAGQIY010000363.1 GCA_020430865.1 Myxococcales bacterium | reverse complement strand
TACGGCCAGCACTGCGGCTGCCCCCAGCACTGCGGCTGCCCCCAGCACTGCGGCTGCCCCCAGCACTGCGGCTGCCCCCAGCACTGCGGCTGCCCCCAGCACTGCGGCTCCCTCCAGCACTGCGGCTCCCTCCAGCACTGCGGCTCCCTCCGGCACTGCGGCTGCCCCCAGCACTGCGGCTGCCCCCAGCACTGCGGCGCTCTTCCGGTTCCGCGGACGTGCGGGAGCGACCCTTGCCACCGGGACGCTTGCCCACTGCGAGCGGCTTCTTGCTCGGCTTGCCCTGCGGAAGCTCCTGGACGCTGACCCGGCGCGGGACGCCGTACTGGCGTTTCAGCTCTTTGAGTTCGTTGACGTTCAGCTGACGCCACTCGCCGGGCCGCAGGTCCTCGGCGGTGATCCCGGCGAAGGACATTCGGGCCAAGCGCATGACCGGGAAGCCCGTCGCCTCTCCCAGCCGGTGGATCTGCCTGTTCCTGCCCTCCTTGAGCGTGATCTCGAGCCAGGTCTTTCCGTTGTCCCAGCGCAGACGCTTGACCTCCGCGGGCCGCGTGCGCTTGCCGTCGATCTCGATGGGACGACGCCAGCGCTCGAGGTCGAAGTCGTTGACCTCCCCCTGGACCTTGGCCACGTAGATTTTCTTTGTGGATTTTTTGGGGTGCAGCAGGGCGTTGGCAAACTCGCCGTCGTTGGTCATCAGGAGCACGCCGCTCGTGTGGTAGTCGAGGCGCCCTACCGGGACCACGCGCGCGCCAACTCGACGCACGAACTCCGCGATCGTCGCCCGCCCCTCGGGATCGCTCATGGTGCTGACCACATCTCGGGGCTTGTGGATGACCAGATAGACCGGCTTCTCGGGCACCAGGCGCTGGCCATCCACCTCCACCTTCTGCAGGCGAGGATCGGCCTTGAACCCCAGCTCTTGGACCACCCGGCCATCGACACGCACGCGCCCCGCGACGATCAGCTCCTCGGCGTGCCGGCGAGATGCGAGTCCCGCCTGGGCGATCAACTTCTGAAGGCGTTCTTCGGCCATGACCCCGACTGACTAGCGAGTCCGAGGGCGCCGCGCCAGCCAGGAACGGTCGTTCCGCGACGGTCCGGAGCTTTGTGGCTGGCTTTCTCGGCAAACGGGCTGTGCTATAGGGCCGGCATGCGTCGCGTAGAGAAGCCGTGGGGCCACGAACTGATCTGGGCACACACCGAGCGCTATGTAGCCAAGGTTCTGTTCATCAAGGCGGGCCACAAGCTCAGCCGTCAGTATCACCAGGTCAAGGACGAGACGCTGATGGTCGAGACGGGCGCGATGGACCTGGAGGTCGGTGAGCCGCCGAAGGTGGAGGTGCGTCGGATGAACCCCGGAGACGTCTTCCATGTGACCCCGGGCACCATCCACCGAATGGCCGCGGTCGAGGACACTCGGGTTTTCGAGGTCTCGACTCCCGAACTCGACGACGTCGTCCGACTCGAAGACAGCTACGGACGCGAAGGCACGAGCGCTCCCTGACAGCCGGCGCCGACGCCCCCTTTCACGAAGCGCGAGAGTTCAGTTGCGCTTGCGAGCGCTCACTCGGGCGTCGGTCACTCCAGCGTCGGTGGCCTCGGCCTCCTTGGCCTTTCGTTCCGCCTCCGCCTTCTCTTCTTCCTCGCGCTCCGCCTTCTCGGCGGCGAGCCGCGCAACCTCGTCGCGATCCCAGCGGTCAACGTGTCCATCGTGATCGAGATCGACGCCCATGCGCTCGAGCACGCCCTGGTTGTAAATCTCCCAGACGTCGGCCTTGCCGTCGTAGTTGGTGTCGCGCTGCACGCGGCTGAGATCACCACGGACGTAGTACTTGAACTCGTCCGGTTTCCCATCGGAGTTCCGATCCACCTCGACCTTCGCCATGCGTCCGCGCGCGAAGGTGATCCAGGTATCGATGCGACCGTCGTAGTCGGAGTCCGCTTGTTCCCGTAGGGAATCGCCCTTCTCGTCGTAGGTACGCACCACGTCCTTCATGCCGTCCAGGTTCGTGTCGATTTCCCGACACAGCAGCACGCGACGCCGATCGTCCCCCTCCCCCACGATGGCGAATACGCGCCTCACGTTCGGCACCAGCGCGCCGGGACCGGTCGACTCGATCACTTCGCGGTCAGTGCGTCCCTTGAAATCGCAGCGCGACTGGTCTTCAGCGTTCGCGTTGGCGTTCGCGGCAGACCCGGACTTGGTGGGCATCTTGGGGCCCTCTTCATGACCGCCACCACAAGCCGCGATGGCAGCGCTCGCGAGCGCCACGGCGCCCAGGGCGATCATCCAGTCACGACGGGCGCGGATGCGCGCGCCAAAGGATCGTCCGCTCACTCTGACTTCTCCTCGTCGCTGGCGGGCGGAGCACTCTCACCGCCCTCCTTCTTGTCCATCTCCACAGGGACGTCGGACCCCGACTGCTCGAACGAGGGTCCCGCCTTCGCTGGACCGGAACGCTCTGGAGGCACGTAGCCACTGCCCGGCTGAGCGCATACGTCCACCGTCGCGCCTGGATCCGGCCGGCCGTCACCGTCGACATCCGAATGGATCAGCGGACACTGAGGCTTGTCTGGCGCGGGGTACTCCCACCACTGATCGATGATCGCGTCGCCATCGGAGTCGCGCTCGGTTCGCACCAGCTTGCCGGCTTCATAGAAATGCCAGGTATCCAGCTTGCCGCCCAGGGTCGTCGCCCGCTGCTGCTCCTTGAGCAGGCCCCCCTGGTAGGTCGAAATCTCGTCGATGCGACCATCGCGGTCGTAGTCGCTCTCCCGACGGCGCACCTGCCCCGACCCATCACGGTAGACCCAAGCGTCGATCTTGCCGTCGAAGTTGAGATCGACTGCCCGGCAGATTTCGGTGGCCCCACTACGCACGACGGTGATGTCGGGACGGCCGTCCCCGTTCACGTCCGTCTTCTGCCCGGAGTCGAGGTCACAGTCCTCGTGAACGATCGCAGTGTCCCGACGCTGCACGCCCTCACCATCCGGGGCGGACGACGCCGATACCGAAGCGCTGCACGCCGTAGCACCTCCCAGCGCGAGCAGGAGCACCAACGTCAGCCCCGACGACGAGCGGGCGTGGCGAAGACTCTCGCGCCACTCGGAGTTGTTCCTCGCCCCCCGCGAACAGACAACGATTCCCCTCACTTATCCCTCGGTCCAGCAAGTGTTGTTGGCATCAAGCTCTCGGCTTCAGCAACGGTGTACGGAGTCACCAGGCTAGTGCGGCATCGTAGGCGGCGCACCCAAGCGTGGCAAGGGCCCCACCCCCTGCCCGGCGCTCGCGAGTCTCCGCGCTCGAGCGCTCGGCTCTGGTGGCTCCCACGGCTGTCGGATGGGGGTGAGGCACCACTTCACCGCGCCTCGAGCCCGTTTCGGAGCGACGACGAGCTCCACGGCTTCCGCACATCCAAAGCCGCCTGCTGCCCGGCCGGAGGCCCGGGGCCGCGCGCAGAGACTGAACGGACGCAGGGTGAACGTGCCCCTCACCCCCGCCCACGAGCCAGTTAACCTATTGATTCTATTGAATTTATACAAAATCCGCCGCAAACGTGGTGGATTGACAATACACGTATGGGAATCTAATGTAACTGCAGTCGCCGCCACTCGTCTGACCGCGTCCGCCCCGCGCTCAGCGCTCGCCGCCCGGGAACCACCCATGTCACGTAAGAAGATATCGACGACGGTCTACATCACGCCGGAGCAGAACGACAAACTGCGCTTGCTGCACGACCGCACGAAGGTTCCCGTCGCTGTCTACATTCGAGAAGGCATCGACCTCGTGCTGAAGCACTACGAGCACGCGTTGCCAGGTCAGATGACGCTCGCTGACGCGCCGCCGCCAGTCCCAGCGCCGAGCAAGAAGTGAACGGGTGTAGCCGCGCGTGAACGTCGCATGAGTCAGCGGCGAAGTAGCGAACGACGTGACGCAGAGCTGGGCGTGGCTGCGCACGAAGGAAAGCGCGTTGTGATGCGTTTCGGGTTTTGCCGTTCGCGGGTTCAGCGCTAGGGAGGCGAGTCCTCGGCGCTGCGCCATCGAGCACGTCAGACGGCTCCTCGCACTCGCCGACTTCCCCATCGACGCGCGACGACGCGTAGCAGCAGCGTCCAGGTGCGCGTCCCCAATCAAGCTCCCCCATGGCGAACAACAGTCACATCCGCAACTTCTCCATCATCGCGCACGTCGATCACGGCAAGTCGACCCTCGCCGACCGCATCCTCGACGTCACCGGCGCCCTCAGCGCGCGCGAAAAGAAGGAGCAGTTCCTGGACAAGCTCGAGCTGGAGCGCGAGCGCGGCATCACCATCAAGGCCCAGAACGTGCGCCTCCCTTACAAGGCGAAGGATGGGCGCACCTATCAACTCCAGCTCATCGACACGCCAGGCCACGTGGACTTCAGCTACGAGGTCAGTCGCAGCCTCGCGGCCTGTGAGGGCGCGCTGCTGGTGGTCGACGCCACCCAGGGCGTCCAGGCTCAGACCGTAGCCAACGTCTACCTCGCTCTCGAGAACGACCTCGAGCTGATTCCCGTACTCAACAAGATCGACCTGCCGTCGAGCGACGTGGACAGCACAGCGCAACAGATCGAGGAGGTGATCGGACTCGATTGCAGCGGCGCGCTGATGGTCAGCGGGAAGACCGGCGCTGGCGTCCCTGAGCTACTCGAGGCGATCATCGAGCGCGTTCCACCGCCCAAGGGAGACGCCACCGCCCCGCTTCAGGCGCTGATCTTCGATAGCTGGTATGACGCGTATCGCGGCGCGGTGGTGATGGTGCGTGTGGTCAATGGCACGCTCAAGAAGGGCGAGAAGGTGCGCATGCTCGCCACGGGGCGCACCTACGAGGTCACCGAGATCGGCTGCTTCTCCCCCCACCCCACCGCGCTCAAGGAACTGGGACCAGGCGAAGTCGGCTTCCTCGCTGGGAACATGAAGAGCGTCGAGGACTGCAAGATCGGCGACACCATCACCGCCGCGGTGAACGGCTCGACCACGGCGCTCTCGGGCTTCAAGGAAGTGAAGCCAATGGTGTTCGCGGGCGTCTACCCGACCGACTCCGCGGACTACGAAGACCTGCGGGACGCTCTGGGGAAGCTCCACCTGAACGACTCGTCCTTCGTCTTCGAACCAGACACGTCGGACGCGCTGGGATTCGGCTTTCGCTGTGGGTTCCTGGGCCTGCT
>JAGQIY010000362.1 GCA_020430865.1 Myxococcales bacterium | reverse complement strand
GCGCACCTGCTCGGCAACATGTGGGCGCAGGAGTGGGAGGCGCTCTACAAGGATCTGGAGCCCTATCCCGGCAAGGGTCAGCCAGATCTGACGGCTCAGATGAAGAAGCAGAAGTACGACCACATCAAGATGGTCAAGCTCGCGGAGGGCTTCTTCACCAGCCTCGGCATGAAGCCGCTACCGCAGACGTTCTGGGAGCGCAGCCTGTTCCTCAAGCCTGCTGATCGCGACGTCGTGTGCCACGCCAGCGCCTGGGACGTGGGCATGAGCGGCGACCTGCGCATCAAGATGTGCATCAAGGTGGACTACGAGGATCTCGTCACGATCCACCACGAGCTGGGTCACGACTACTACTTCATGTACTACCACGACCAGCCCGCGCTGTTTCAGCAGGGAGCCAACGATGGTTTCCACGAGGGAATTGGCGACACCCTGGCGCTCGGCGTGACGCCAGCGTACTTGAAGCAGATTGGCCTCATCGACAAGGTCCAGGAGAGCAAGGAAGCCGACATCAATCTCTTGATGAGTCGCGCGCTCGAAGGCGTCGCGTTCTTGCCGTTCGGAAAGATGATCGACCAGTGGCGCTGGGACGTGTTCAGCGGCAAGGTTCCGCCGAGCCAGTACAACGCCCACTGGTGGAAGCTGCGCAAGGACTTCCAGGGCGTCGTGCCCCCGGTCGAGCGCACCGAAGAAGACTTCGACCCCGGCGCGAAGTACCACATCCCGGGGAACACGCCCTACATCCGCTACTACATCGCGCGCATCCTGCAGTATCAGTTCCTGCGTGCGCTGTGCCGCGAAGCGGGCTTCCAGGGGCCGCTCTACCAGTGCACGTTCTACGGAAACAAGGCGGCCGGCGAGAAGATGATGGCGATGCTCAAGCTGGGCGCGAGCAAGCCCTGGCCCGAGGCGCTCGAGGCGATCAGCGGTGAGACCAAGATGGATGCCTCGGCCATCCTCGACTACTACGCGCCGCTGATGAAGTGGCTGGAGGAGAAGAACCAGGGCCAGACCTGCGGCTGGTAGGCGGCCCACGGTTGGTCGACGCCGCGGGTGTCAGGGGAAAAAGCGCGGCGATCGATCCGCCACGGTCTCGAAACGCTTCAGTGGGAGCTGCTGCTGGTCGTTCTGCCTGGCGCTTGGTAACTTGTGCTGCCGCGCCCCGATGAGTTTCGCAGAGCTCCAACATCGCCTCACGTCTGGTCGTCCCCTGGTGTTGGACGCCGACACGGGTGCGTGCTTTCGCTCCCGGGGCCGCGCCCTCAGTCGCGCCGGGGCCCTGGGAAAGCTGCTGCGCGAGAACCCAGACGCGATCGTCGAGCACTACCTGGCGGAGGTGAACAGCCGCGTCGACGTGCTGTGTGCCCTGACCAGCGACACCACGCCGCGGGCGCTCGCGGAAGTCGGGATGGAACACCGAGCGGCGATGCTCACCGGGCTCAGCGTCGATCTTGCGCTGGACGTGGCGCGGGCTGCGGATCGAGCCGTGGGTGTGGCCGGCGTCCTCGGCTCCGACATGGTCAGCGCGATGCGCAGCGATCGGTTGGTCGCGGAGCTCGAGGAGCATGCCGAGCGCCTGGCGGTGGCGGGCTGTGAGCTGTTCCTGGCCCGCGCGCTCGGATCGCATTTCGAGCTGATGGCGGCGGTTCGGGCCGGAACGACACGCGGCTTGCCAGTCTGGGCGGTGCTGGAGGCGACCGCGGACGGCCAGCTCGTGACCGGAGACTCCATCGAGCGGTCGGTGACCGAGCTGCGAGAGGCCGGGGTCAGCGTGGTGCTGTTCGAGATCAGTGGCGTCGACCACGCGGAGCGAATTCTCGAGTCGGCTCGCGAGGTTGCCCCGGCGACGAAGGACAGCGTGTACGGCGTCCTGGTGGCTGGGGGGGTGACGAGCGTGCGCGGGTTTCCCGACGACGACACGCGTCCCGGGGAGTGGGCCCATGGCGCCTCACGGCTGGACGCGGCTGGCGCTCGTGTGATCGGGGGGGGAGCAGGCACGACGGAATCGCACACGGCGGCACTTGCGCATGCCCTGGGCGCTCTCCATCCTTCCATCCCGGTCCCGGCGCCGATCTAGCCGAGCGACCCAAGACACGCGTGTTCCTTGCACTCCCCTGACTGCACGAGCACGCCCTTCCGAAAGAACTCGAGCGCACGACAGATGGCGACAGCCGAATTGGGTGATCCGGCGCAGGCACCGATCCAGTCCTTCGACGATCTGCTGCAGATTTTCCACGCCTCTCAGCAACCTGAAGCCGAGTGGCGCATCGGCGCCGAAGCGGAGAAGTTCGGAGTCGACGCTGCCACTGGCGAGCCGATCGGCTACGAGGGCGAGCGTGGCGTGCTGCGGGTGCTCGACGCGCTTGCGACGGAGTTCGACTACAGCGCCGGGCGCGAGTCGCCCGATGGACCCATCATCAGCCTGACTCGGGGCGCCTTGTCGGTGACCCTGGAGCCCGGCGCCCAGCTGGAGCTCTCGGGCTCTCCGATGCAAGACGTCCACGCCGTCTGCGCGGAGCTCCGGGGTCACATGGCGGAGCTCGCGCGTATCTCCACGGATATGAACGTGGTGTGGCTCGGGCTCGGCTTCCATCCCTTCGCCCGCCAGGCGGACCTGCCCTGGGTGCCCAAGCAGCGCTACGCGATCATGCGTGAGTACCTGCCCACGCGGGGGCGCCGCGGGGTGGACATGATGCGCCGAACGGCCACGGTGCAGGCGAACTTCGACTACGTCGACGAACAAGATGCCATGCGGAAACTTGGCGTCAGCCTGCGCATCAGCCCCATCGTCAACGCGCTGTTCGCGAACTCACCGTTCTTCGAGGGTAAGCTGGCGGGCAAGGTGAGCGAGCGCGGCGCCGTCTGGCTCGAGATGGATCCGGAGCGCTCCGGCATGATCGCGGACCTGGCGAGAAAGCCGCGCGCGACCTACGCCGACTACGCCGAGTGGGCGCTCGACGCGGGCATGTTTTTCTTCAAGCGCGATGGCCGCATCGTGCCCAACACGGGGCAGACGTTCCGCAGCTTCATGCGCGACGGCTTCCAGGGCGAGCGCGCCACGATCGGCGACTGGCACTTTCATCTCAACACGCTGTTCCCCGATGCGCGGCTCAAGAAGACCCTCGAGGTGAGATGCTGCGACTCGCTTCCAACGCGGCTCACCACCGGTGTACCGGCGCTCTTCACTGGGCTGTTGTATGACGAACAGGCCCTGGCAGAGGCCGAGGACCTGAGCTTCTCCTACGATCTCGAGGCGCTGATGCAGGCGCGGGTCGAGCTGGTGACCCACGGTATCCGTGCGGAATTTGATGGCCGCTCGGTGCGCTCCCTGGCGGAGCAGCTGGTGGAGATCGCGCGCGGCGGCCTCTCGCGCCGGGGCAAGCTGGACGCCCAGGGACGCGACGAGACGATCCACCTGGAGCCCATCACGGAGTTGCTGGAGCGCGGTCTGATGCCCGCCGACTTGCTCACGGAAGGCCTGAGTTCCGCGACGCCCGCGGAGCTGATGGCCGCGGTGCTCGAGCGCGGCAGGGTCTGAGCCTACGGGCAGTGCTTGCCCAGGTCCGTCAGATCGTCCGCTCCGAACGCGTCCCATTCGAGGGAAGGGTCGAACACGTCACCCGAGTTCGTGTCGCCGTGAGTGATGGAGCACTTGCGGCGCAGCGTGTGATCTTGAGTGGTGTTCGGAGGCGAGCCCCAGTAGTCGCTGGGTGCCGGTCCCAGCTGTCCGATCACGTCGATGACGTTTGCACCGCACTTCAGCACCTGAGCGTCGTTGCCGTTGAAGCTCATGCCGCTCGGTGACTGCTGGCAGGTCGTCGCCGATGCCGTGGCGGTCGAGCAGAGCACATAGGTCGAGCCAGGCTGGAGCGTTGTCGCGAGCGGGAAGTCGGAGTAGAAGCTTCCGTCGCCGTACGCGGATACGTAGCAGGCGCCGAGGTCAACGGGCGCGCTGCCTGCGTTGTAGATCTCGAGCGCGGTGTAGTTGTGGCCCTCGACGTACTCGCTGAAGATCAGCCCGGCGGTTTCGCCTGCTGTCCCGCCGCTCGCCGTGCCGCCGCTCGCGCCAGTGCCCGCAGCGCCGCCATTTCCAGCGCCTCCCGCGGCGCTGCCGCCGTTCGCCGAAGCACCGGCCTCGCCCCCAGCGCCTGAGCTACCACCGGCGCTCGAGCCGCCAGTCGCTCCCGTCCCGCCATTGCCCCCCTGGCCTGCATTGGCACCGGTCCCCGCGTTGCCACCCAGTCCCGCGGCGCCAGCCAGACCCGCGGCGCCAGCCAGACCCGCGGCGCCCGCAACGCCGTCGACTCGCGGCTTGAACTCGTCCAGCCCGATCAGGCTAGTGCAGCCCGCGAGCATCGTGGCCCCAAGCAGGAGGAGGGCGCGCATGTGCGTGTGTTAGCCCACCATGTAGCGGAGACAAACCCAGTGCGCGCCCGCGCGAGCGCTTTCCCACGCCCAAGCCGTGCTTGACGCGCCTTGGGCTGCTCGCCGGGGGATCGAAGCGCTCCACCTCCTCCCCGTCGGTCTGCTTGCTCGGGGGTGAGGAGCTCCTGGCGCCGCGTGCGACGCGGTCAAAGCCAACGGAGCTGCCGCGCGGTCACATCCGCATTCAGTTCGCGCTACCGCAGTGAGTGCCCAGGTCAGACACATCGTCCTTCGAGAACTTCTCGTACTCAGTGGCTGGGTCGAACACGTCGAGGAGACTCGTGTCTCCCTGCGAAACCGAGCATTTGCGACGAAGCGTTTGATCCTCCGAGCTGACGCCCACCGTTTCACCCCAGTGGCCCCCTGTCAGCGTCTGTGCTGGATCTTCCCCAAACGTGTCCTGCACGATGCCACCACAGCTCAGAACGTATGCGTCGTCGCCGTTGTGTTGCAGGCTGCTGCTCGTGGTCTTGCACTTGCCCGTCGCCAGCGTGAGATTGTTCATCGTCTGCGAGTAGCAAATGGTCCAGGTGGTGTCGGGCGGCAGCATCGTCCCGCTGGTCGCCACGACGATGTTGTCGAGCGAGGTGGCACCAGCCACGGTGACGTTGACGTGACGGACGAGCGTGCAGTCGCCGATATCGATAGCCGACGAACTCGAGTTGAATAGCTCCAGTGCCTTGGTGTTCCCACTGCCTTCGACGTATTCGCTGATGATCAGTCCGTTGGTGGTGCCGCTCCCGCCCGTGCCACCGGTTCCACCCGTGCCGCCTGCGGTGCCGCCGGTGCCACCCGTCGTATTCCCTGCGGAACCGCCGGTGCCGCCGGTCGTGACGCCGCCGGTGCCGCCTCCACCAGAGCTGCCGCCGTTGCCAGCGGTTCCGCCAGTCGTACCAGCGACTCCACCCTCACCCCCAACCCCGGCCGTGCCGGAAGTGCCGCCGGAGGTGATCCCGCCGTTTCCGCCCATGGCTCCCGTGGCGCCGTTTCCGCCGCTGGCGGCGCTTCCGCCCGAGCCTGAGGTGCCTCCAGCTGCCTTCATCTTGTCGAACTCGTCGGCGGGGATGAAGGTGCGCTCGGGGAACGAGCAAGCGAACGCGCTCAGCGCCGCACCGAGGTAGAGGGCGCGCCGCACGTCAGCCGAGCGAACGAAGGTAAGCAGAGAAGAGAGCCCGCGATCACGACTTGGGGAGCGCATGGTGAGCGCTTCAATGTACCACTCGACGACCCTTGGCCAGCAAGTCTCTCGGAAAATACGCGGCGCTGTAGCAGCTCTGGCCACACCCGCTTCCTGGCATCGAGGGTGACCGGCGTGCGCGATCCCGAGCTTGCAGGTCTGCAAGCCCAGGGCAATGGCAGCAGTCCATGGCAGTTGGGCGTTCGGGCGCGTGCGTGAGTCGGTGTGTGAAACGGAGCTGTCACACAGAGACAGCTTCACGAACCAGCTCACGAGTCCCTTGAATTTCGACCTGGAAAACCGAACGGATGGTCGTCGCGAGGGGACGTGCGCGCGCTGCGGCGGCATCCTGCGCGGCCCGATGGCGGTTTTGCTACGGTCCCGCGGCGGATCCGCTAAACACGCCGCATGACCTCTGACGCCGGAGATGCTGGGCGTCCGCTCAGGCTGGGACCCCGCACCCAGCAGCGGCTCGCGGTGGAGCTGACCGCTGGCCCACAGCGCGGCCTCTGCGCAGAGCCCCGCGCTTCCTCCACCTTGCAGATCGGTCGCGCAACCGACAACGAGCTGCAGCTGAAGGGGGCCGACGTCGCGCCCTACCACGTGGATCTCGTCGCCCGCGAGGATGGCGTCTGGGTGGTGGATCTCGGAGGCGCCAGCGGCACGTGGCTCGACGATCTGCGTCTCGAGCGCGCAGTGATTCCTTATGGAAATGAACTTCGGGTCGGGGAGCATCGCTTGCGCGTGACCCAGGCGGCCCCGGTGGAGCTGGGACGTGAGGAAATCCCGGACGCCGCGTTGCCCCTGGTGGCGTTTGCTCGTCGCTACCGAGAGGCGCTCGCCCTGGCTGCGAGGTTCGCGGCGGGGCGGGTACCGGTGCTGCTCTGCGGAGAGCCGGGAGCGGGCAAGCGCTTCCTGGCACGGCTCGTTCACGGCTGGTCCGGGCGCGGCGGGGCGCTCGTCGAGTGCAGTGCGGCTGGAGATGCGACGGCGGTGGCGGCGCGGCTCTTCGGGCATGCGCCGCGAAGCCATCGTGGCGCCGAGCTGGGCGGCGCGGGGTCGCTCCAGCGAGCTCGGGGCGGTACGCTGTTCCTCGCCAACGTGGAGCGGCTGCCGCTCGAGGTGCAGGGGTTGCTATCACGGGCGCTGCGTGATGGCTCGGCGTCGCCGCTTGGGAGCAACCAGCCTCTCGCTCTGGACGCCCGATGGGTGTTCGCGACTGGGGTCGATCTGAGGCCGCTGGTCAACCGTGGATATTTCCTGGAGGAATTGTACTTCCGTATGGCTGCGGCCCGAGTGGAGGTGCCGCCGTTGCGCGAGCGGCTGGAGGATCTCGAGCTCTTGGTGCGGCACTTCGAGGCGCTGCTCGGCGTGGAGGATCCGATCGGGCCGGGAGTCGTCGAGCGCCTGCGTCGACGCTACTTCCACGAGAACCTGCGGGAGCTCGCCCAGCTCGTGCGAGCTGCGCGCTGCGAGCCGGAGCTGGCCGGAGAAACGACGCATCACGACTGAGCCAGTCTCGCCACGGCACCTGGCGTTTGCTAGAGCTGGAGCGTGAAGGCGCGAGGTGGGTGGGCGCTGGCGGCGCTCGTGCTGCTCGGTGGGTGCGGTGACGACGGCACCGCGATCGGTGGCATCGCAGGCTTCGGTGGAGGTGCGGGCAGCGGGCAGGGTGGCGCGAGCTCGGGCGGGAGCGGAGGTGCGGGCGGAGGAGTGGCCTCAGGCGGCGCAGCGGGCCTGGGCGCAGCCGGTTTCGGCGGTTCTGGGGATGCCGCAGGCTCCGCCGGGGTTGGGGGTGAGGTGCCCTGGATGTGCGACGAGCTCGCCATGCCGTTGCCGAATGCTGGGCTGGAGGAGCCGCCCGGTCTCGATGGTTGTCCCGACGGAATGGCGCGCATCGGTCAGCTGGTGTGCATGGATCGCTGGGAGGCGTTCCTCGTGGAGGTCAGCGGAGGCGGCGAGACCTCGTGGTCGCCGTACTTCGACCCCGGGAGCGCGACGGTGCTGGCTCGCAGCGCTCCGGGCGCCGTGCCGCAGGGGTACATCAGCGGTCAGCAGGCGGAGCAAGCCTGTCTCGAGGCTGGCAAGCGGCTCTGCACGCGGGACGAGTGGGAGCTCGGGTGTCGGGGGAGTCAGGCACGGGTGTATCCTTACGGATTCATGCGCGTCGACGGCGCGTGCAACGACTACCGCGCGGTGCACCCGGTGGTGGAGCTCTTCGGGACGACCGAGGACTGGATCTGGGGCGAGCTCGACAACCCGTGCATCAGCCAGCAACCGAACACGTTGGCGCTCAGTGGCAGCTTCGATCAGTGTCAGACGCCGGAGGGGATCTTCGACTTGGTGGGCAACCTCCACGAGTGGACCGCGGACCCCGCCGGCACCTTCAAGGGCGGCTTCTACGTAGACGCGACGACCAACGGGGCGGGCTGCGGCTACACCACGACGGCGCACTCCTTCAGCTACGGCGACTACTCGACCGGGTTCCGCTGCTGCGCCGACGGCTGAGAGCGCGGCGGCGGGCAGCGACTGAACCTGCGCCGTACTGATACCTGCGCCGTACCGAATCTGCGCCCTACTGATACTGAGCGCAGCGCTCGAACTGACGTTCGAGGTCCTCTTCGTTCGCGCTGGCACGGAGCTTGGCGTAGCAGCGCGCCTCGCGCGCGCTGACCCCTTCCGCGAGGCAACGTTTGACGTCGCGCTCGATGGCCGCCTTCGCCGCCTCGGAGCGCGCGCCATCGCGGATCTGCTTGGCCTTGGCGGGGTCGCTCTCGCCGCGCGCCGCGTTCTCCGCACCGACTTCCTGGATATGGGTAAACGCGGCGCGGCACTCGGCCTCGGTGGCGACACGGTCCAGGGGGTCCTTCGGCTGCGCACTCTGGGTGCCGTCCGCGCCCTGGTAGTAGAGGTCGCTGCCCAGGATGCCTCGTGGATCCTCGGCCTCGCCCGGGCCGCCGCAGGCGCTGCACAGTCCCGCCAGGCCAAGGAGCGCCCAGGCGGCTGCGTCTCTCCTCACCCCCTGCGACAGGCGCACTCGAGGAGCCCTGGACCACGAAGACAGCATGAGTCAGAGAGCTAGCATCCCCCGCGCGCGACGAAAAGCAGCGGCCGACGTTCTCGGTGGCAGTCCCCGAGACTCTCGGTCGAGCTGCACGGGGGCCACGACGTGGCGAGGCGTCGGCCCTTGCTGGCTGCCGCCCGGCCTGGTGCTGGGTGAGCGCGAGGACGCCGGCGCCGGGCTCCAGCCCAACGAGTCGTCGGACACAGATCGTATCCGCGCGGCAATGTGTCCTACTCCGCCGTTCGTCCAGGACCGTCCGGTATCTGCGTCTCAGGTTGAGAGCAGTGAGAAGCTCCAGCTCGAGAGCTTTGCTGCGTTGCGCGACAGCACTCGCGGGCTAGACTCTGCCTTCGGCGCTACCTGGACTCGTCCCCTCGTCCGCAGGAAGCGTCGCCAACCGACACCTCCGTCGAAAGACGACGCGTGGGCCGCTGCTGGCGCCCAGGACAGACTCGAAGGTCAGCCTGCTCGCGCGTTCGTGATTACCTGCGGAAGCACGCGAGTTGGCCCTCTAACAGGAGTTGCCCATGTCTCTTCTCTCGTTGCTCGAGCGTTCCATCGACCACATCCCCGAGTGCCACGCCGCCGCGGTAATGGACCTGGCCACGGGCATGGTGCTTGCCACGCACAGTCTGGACGACGAGGCCAAGCATCAGCTCGACCTACTACTCCCCGCCAGTAGCGAGCTGTTCCAGGAGCGCAGCCTGGCGAAGGTCGACGGCGCTCTGAGCTCTGCCCAGCCGCCCTCCCACCGCCCTTCGCGCGAGGTGTTGCTGGTGGCGAGCGGAGGGATTCAGTTGTTTCTTCGCGGATCCAACCGGAGCGACATCGTGCTGCTGCTCCTGGCCGACAACCGAGTCAGTGTCTCCGGGATGCTGCCCAGCGCTCGGCGAGCGCTCGGCGCGATCGAGGCTGCCCTGTGAGGGTCGTGAAGGAGGACCGGGCGAGTCCGCCCTGGACTCGCCGGCTACGCGCCGGAGCTGCTCCCTGACACGGCGGCGGGCTGACGACGAGGCCCTCCACCCACAGGAATCGAGTTCCAGAACGGCCGACGTTGCGCAGGCAAACGTTTCGTGTACGAATCATTCCAGCGCGCGACCCGGCGGCTGAGTGAGGCCAGGGTCGTGGCGACGAGGCTGCGCGAGCGCGCGGCGAGCCGACAGGAGTGACGAGCCATGTGGAATCCCTTCACCGAGGAACACGAAGCCTTCCGTAAGACCGTGCGGCAGTTTGCCGAGAAGGAGGTGGCGCCCTACGCCGACCAGTGGGAAGAGGCGGGGGAGTTTCCTCGTGAAATCTTCACCAAGGCGGGTGAGCTAGGGATCCACGGCGCACACTACCCCGAGGAGCACGGAGGAGCTGGCGGCGACTACTGGTTCAGCGTCGCCAAGGCCGAGGAGCTCCCGCGCTGCAACACCAGCGGCGTGTCGCTGTCGATGCTGGTGCAGGGCGATATGGCGACCCCCGTCATCAGCGAGATCGGCACCAAGGAGCAGATCGACGAGTTCCTGAGGCCGGCGATCAGCGGTGAGAAGATCGGCGCCATCGGCGTCTCCGAGCCTGGCGCTGGCAGCGACGTGGCCGCTATCCGCACGGTAGCGAAGAAGGACGGGGACGACTACCTGATCAGCGGTCAGAAGACCTTCATCACCAACGGTACGCGCGCCGATTTCATCACCATGCTGGTGAAGACGGACCCCGACGCAGGCGCGCACGGCTGCAGCTTCGTGCTGGTGCCGACGAACCTCAAGGGCTTCCAGGTCTCGCGCAAGCTGAAGAAGCTCGGACACTACGCCTCGGACACCGCGGAGCTGTTCCTCGACGAGGTGCGCGTCCCTCAGCGCTATCGCCTGGGCGAGGAAGGCCTGGGGTTCATGTACCTGATGCAGAACTTCCAGAGCGAGCGCCTGATCGGGGCCGTGAACGCCGTCGCTGCGTGCGAGATCGCCATCGACTTCAGCCGCAAATACGGCGAAGGCCGACACGCCTTCGGCAAGCCGATCATCAAGCGCGAACTGTGGCAGCACAAGTTCGTCGACATGATGACCAAGACGGAGATGTGCAAGGCGCTGGTCTACAAGACCGTGGATGCCTTCAACACCGAGCGCTACGTCAACAAGGCCGACATCTCCATGGAGACGGTGAAGCTGGTCAGCATGTGCAAGATCGCTGCGGGGG
Source organism: Myxococcales bacterium (assembly GCA_020430865.1). The sequence continues at coordinate 9,573 of JAGQIY010000362.1, read as the reverse complement.
ACCTCGTCAGCGAGGTGATGGACACGTGTCTGCAGTTCCACGGCGGCTGGGGCTACATCGAGGAGTACCCCATCGCCCGTGCCTGGCGCGACTCGCGCCTGATCCGCATCGGCGGCGGCAGCACCGAGACGATGCGCTACTACCTGGCCAAGATGATGGGGCTGTAGGCCGCTTCGCCTCGGCCGCTTCGCCTCGCCTCGAGTGCCCCAGCGCGAATGCCCGCCCCCTCGGGGTGCGGGCGGTCAGACCCAGCGCGAATGCCGCCGCCCCTGTGCTTCGAAGCGAAGTTCGGGGCAAAGAACAATGCCTTGCGGCAATGAATCATCTACGGGCACGCGCCGTCGGATACCCAGGTCTGTCCCGTGCAGTAGAGCACGGTCCACGTGACGCCATCGGCACAGAAGTAGCCGCACTCGCCGTCGTTCGGCGTGCAAGGAGCGTCGCCCTCGGGACGGGTAATTGGGCACGTGGGCGGGGCGTTCACGCCCTTCCAGTAGGACCAGGTGCCCTGGTTGCAGCTCACCGGTAGCTCCCCGCAGCGCTCGGCCTGGTGCTCACAAGGTTTCTCGTCGAGCATCCAGCGATCGTCGCTGCCGCAGACGAACTCGAAGGTCTTTTCTCCGGTCGTGCAGGTGGCCTGATAGGGGCACGCAGCGTTGTTGACCGCCTGGCTGCAGGGCTCGAGATTGCGCGGTGGCGAGTCGGGGCAGGCGGCCTCGTTGCCAGCGCTGCCTCCACTGGACTGCCCGGCGTTGCCGCCAGTCTGGCCGCCGGAACCGGCGGCGGCTCCGGCACCCGCGGTCCCTCCGCTGCCCGCCGCGGCTCCGCTGCCACCTGCGCCGCCGCTGCCACCTGCGCCGCCGCTGCCGCTGCCCTGGGAGTCACTCGATTCGCCGCAGCCGGCGCTCAGTCCAGCGCCGACCAGGCACAGCAGGAGCAAATTCAGCCGCGGCGAGAGCTGCATGGCGGGTCGAGGCTAGCACGTTGGACCGCATGGGGTGGATGACGCCTCGGTCGTTTTCGGCACACAATTCTCTCATGGGTAAGCGCGCTGCAGGCGGGGCTCTCGGGATGCATGGCTTGAATCGAGCGCTGGCCGCGACGTCGCTCGCGCTGGTCTCGGCGCTCGGCTTTCCGGCGTGCTCCAGCGACGAGACCTCTCCCCCCCAAACCCAGACTCCGGATTGGGAAGCCAGGGCGAAGGTGCTGTTGAGTGGACCCGACTGGTATCGGCACGCCGTGTTCTACGAGGTCTACGTGCGCTCATTCCAGGACTCCGACGGCGACGGCATCGGAGACTTCAAGGGGCTGACGTCGAAGCTCGACTACCTGAAGGAGCTGGGCGTCGACGGGATCTGGCTCATGCCCGTCATGCCTTCGCCCTTCATCGACTCTGGCTACGACGTCGCCGACTACCGCGGAATCAACCCGGACTACGGCACGATGGAGGACTTCGAGGCCTTCCTGGAGGCCGCCCACGACAAGGGGATCCGCGTGATTGTCGACCTGGTGCTGAACCACACCTCGGATCAGCATCCCTGGTTCACCGAGTCTCGCTCGAGCAAGGACAACCCCAAGGCCGACTGGTACGTGTGGTCAGACACCGAGGGCACGCCGAACAATGGCTGTGGAACCCACCAAGCCGTCTTCGGGGATTCCGCGTGGCAATTTGACGAGACGCGCCAGCAGTTCTACTTCCATCGCTTCTATCCCGGACAGCCAGACCTCAACTACGAGAACCCCGAGGTGGTGAAGGAGACGCTGGATATCGCGCGCTTCTGGCTGGAGAAGGGAGTGGACGGGTTTCGCTGCGACGTGATCAGCCTGCTCTACGAGTCCGCGAACGACTGCGGATTCCTGGACGAGACCAAGGGCTACATCAAGCAGCTACGCGGCGTCGTCGATGACTACCCGGGGGCGGTGCTGCTCGCAGAGCCCACGGACCTGACGAACTCGAGCGAGTACTTCGGTGACGGTCAGGACATGTTCCACATGACCTTCAACTTCGGCTACGGCTACTTCTGGAATTTTCATTTCGGGGGAGGGTTGGCCCAACCCATCGACGATGTGTTCCAGCGCACACTGGATGAGTACCCAGCGGGCGCCCAGGACGCGCTGGTCATCGGCAGCCACGACGTCTCGCGCGCCTGGGTGAACGCGAACCGCAGCGAGGAGCGCTACAAGCTGGCTGCGCTGGTGCAGCTCACGATGAAGGGCTCACCGTTCATCTACTATGGCGAAGAAGTGGCCATTCGACCCAGCGACGACAGCATCATCGACTTCCGCGACGAGGCGCGCTCGCCTCTGCCCTGGAATGACGAGGCCCCGGGCTACGGCTTCACGACCGGGTCCCCGTGGCTGGCTTTCGGGCCAGACCTCGCGGAAACGAACATCGCCGCTCAGCAGGCGAGCTCGACGTCCGTGTACGCCTTCTACCGCTCGATCCTGGAGCTGCGACGCGGACGCGCGGTGTGGGGCAACGGCGCGCTTACGCTCCTGCAGCCGTCCGACCCGGCCGTGCTAGCCTACCTGCGCCATGACGACGACCTCCGCTACCTGGTGGTGCTGAATCTGGGGTTCGTGGACAGCAGCACCAGCCTGTCGGTGGCGGACCTCGGCGCGACCAAGGCCGAAGCGGTGCTCGGCAACGCGAAGCTGACCTTCGACGGGGGCGGCGCAGCCCTCGCGATTCCCCCTCAGGGCTACGGCATCTTCGAGCTGCGTTGAACGGGGGGAGACTTCGTCCTTGGCTTGTATAACCGCATGGAAACGACTTGGGGCCGATTCAGCGTGGCTTCGGGTTGCCGGATCGCTCGCACACGCGATCGAAGCAGGCACGCGCGAGCTGGATGTCGTAGTCGCGGAAGTTCTTCGGGTTCTGCCAGAACTCCTCCAGGCGTCCGCGATGCTGGGATTCGTAGACGAGCACCTTGATCATCATTTGCAGCTTGTCGGCGGCGCGCACGATGCGTGCTTCCAGGGTCTCGGCACGCTCCAGCTCGGTGTGTAGCTGGTGCCAGCTCGTGGGGAGCAAGCTCCGAAACAGCGAGGCTTCCAGCTTCGAGAGCTCCACGTCCAGCTCCGGGGTCTTCGAAGGCATCGGGATATCGCCGGTGCGCGCCTCGGGCGCGTCGTGACTCAGCGCCAGGCGCAGCACCCGCTCACCATCGACGGCCTCGCCGGTCGCCCGCAGCCCATCGACGAGCAACGCGGAAACGACAGCCACCCCGAAGCTGTGATCCGCGAGGGATTCGCAGGGACGAATGCCTCGCAAGAGCCAGCCCGTGCGCGGCAGCTCGGAGAGAGGATCGAGCTTGATGCAGGTGTCGATGAGCAGGTCTGGCGTCATGTTCGCGGACCCTAGCGGCTCATCAGCCGACCGCCAGCGGAATGCTGCTTACCGCCGCAGTCACGGATTGGCGGTTGAAAGTCCCGAGAGCCAGGCAGAGGATGCCAGCGTGAACTACGTCGACGAGCAGTCTGGACCTCCCCCTCAGGGCTCTCCGCCACACGGCAGCGCGGCGCCCCCAGGCAAGAAGACATCCAGCACGGCGTGGATCATCGTCGCGGGCGTGCTCGTAGGCGTGGTGCTGATAGTCGGTGTCTTCGCGAGCTTGGCGATCTACGGCGTGCGGCGCTACATGGTGCGCTCGAAGCAGGCGGAGGCCCTGGCGATGACCCGCGTCCTCGGGCGAGGAGTCGCCGGCTGCGGCGAACCTCTGCCGCCGACGTCGAGTCCGGTGCCCGCGACGCCGCCGGCCGGAAAGAAGTACATGAGCCGCCTCTCCGACTGGGAACAGCCCGCGTTCAAGTGCGCGCACTTCGCCGTCTCGACGCCGCAGTACTTCTCCTACCAGTGGGTGCGAGCCTCGGACACCCAGGGGAGCGTGGTTGCGCTCGCTGATCTCGACGGCGACGGCACGCCGGAGCAGCGGATTGAAGTCGCTGTCCAGTGCAGCGCCGGAACCTGCAGCGCCGCGCAGCCCACCGGAGCGCTCTGAGGATGGCACCGAACGAGACTGAGTCCGATGCCCAGGACGCGAACGCTTCGCCCAAGCCCACGCGGCGCACCGCGCTCTGGGTCGCGCTGGGGATCGGAGGCGGGGTGTTGTTCCTCTTGCTCTTCTTCGCGGTGCTGGGCGGCTACCTGTACATCAAGGACCAGCGCATGGTCGACCAAGCACAGGCCCACGCGGTGATGATGGCGGACCGCATCGGCGAGTGCGGCGCGCCGCTGCCCATGTCGAGCCAGCCGGTGCCGAGCGAGGTGCCACGGAAGAGGCCCTACTACAGCAAGAAGGCAGAGTGGGCGCAGCCAGCGTTCAACTGCAGCGGGCGGAGCTTCTCCATCACCGGGCCGCAGCACTATCGCTTTCGCTGGATCCGTGAGTCCGAGACGACGGGGAAGGTCGTGGCCGATGGCGACGCGAATTTCGACGGCACCCCGGACACGAGCATCGAAGTGCGCGTGCAGTGCGAGTCGGGGAAGTGCGCCGATCAACCGCCCAAGGTGACGAGCCACCTCTAATCGGCCAGCGCCCCGCCCCGGCTGTGGTACCACTCGCCGCGCTGCGCCTTGCTGGGCGCCGCGCCCGACCTCACCCCCAACCCTTGAAGCACGCGCCGCGCCTCTCGCTCGGGGCGCGACGCAGAACGGAGCCGAGCTGTGGCGAAGACCAACCCCGGAAACTTCTTCGAAGACTTCGAGACCGGCAGCGAGCTGGTGCACGCGGTGCCGCGCACGGTGACCGAGGGAGACCAGGCGCTCTACATCGGGTTGACCGGGGACCGCTACCCGCTGCATTGCTCCGCGGAGTTCGCGCGCAGCCTGGGCTACCAGCGCGAGACGGTGAACGATCTGCTGACTTTCCATGTGGTATTTGGAAAGACGGTGAACGACGTGTCGCTGAACGCCGTGGCCAACCTGGGCTACGCGGGGCTACGCTTCCTGCAGCCGGTGTACCCTGGGGATACGCTGCGCTCGGTGTCGAAGGTGATCGGCAAGAAGGAGAACACCAGCGGCAAGAACGGAATCGTCTGGGTGCAGACCAGGGGCACCAACCAGCGTGGCGAGGCGGTGCTCGAGTACTACCGCTGGGTGATGGTCAACAAGCGCGATCCCGGGACCCCCACCGGGGCCGCGGACAAGCCGAGCATGCCTGCCCAGGTCGAGGCCAAGGATCTGGTCGTGCCCGCTTGCCTGAGCCTCGACAAGTACGAGGGGTGGCCCGCCGGCGGCAGCTACTGGGACGAGTACGAGCGAGGCGAGAAGATCGATCACGTCGACGGCATGACGATCGAGGAGAGCGAGCACGCCATCGCAACACGGCTCTATCAGAACACGGCGAAGGTGCACTTCGACGGACACAACGCCGCGAAGACCCGCTTTGGCAAGCGCCTGATGTATGGTGGTCACGTGATCAGCGTCGCGCGGTCGCTCTCGTTCAACGGCCTGGAGCGCGCGCTCGGGATCCTGGCGTTCAACGCGGGAGCGCACGTGAGTCCGACGTTCGCCGGTGACACCGTCTTCGCCTACAGCGAGGTGCTCGACAAAGCCGATCTGGGGCGCCCCGATGTCGGTGCCCTGCGCGTGCGCCTGGTTGCCTCGAAGAACGTGGACGAGCCATCCAGCGTCCTGCCGTTGAAGATCGAGAAGGACGGCAAGCAGGTCTACAACTCGAGCGTCGTGCTCGATCTGGACTACTGGTTGTTGCTGCCCAAGGCGCGCTGAGCAGCTTTCGAGAGAGCTCCTTCGTGGCGAAGACTCAGCAGGTCAGCGCGGGCATCTTGCTCTGGCGTCCGTCCCTTCTTTTGGGGGGAGGAGATCCGCAAGGAAACCAGGAGGCAGCTTACGAGTTCCTCCTGGCTCACCCTGGCGGGCCCTTCTTCAAGAACAAGGACGAAGGCGCCTGGAGCATCCCCAAGGGCCTGCTGGAAGCTGGTGAGGACGCGGAAGTCGCCGCGCGTCGCGAGTTCGCCGAGGAGACCGGCCTGACCCTGGAGCTGGAGCTGATCAGCCTCGGAGAGGTGAAGCTGAAGAGCGGAAAGCGCGTGCTGGGGTTCGGCGCTCAGGGGGACTGCGACGCGGCCAGCTTGCAGAGCAACACCTTCGAGCTCGAGTGGCCGCCAAGATCCGCGAGGAAACAAACATTCCCGGAGATCGACTGCTTCGAGTGGTTCACCCCGGACACCGCCAAGGTGAAGCTCAACCAGGCTCAGGTGGCCTTCGTCGAGCGCGCGCTTGAGCACCTGGCAGGCTGAACTTCACCCGCGATCAGCGCGGCGGGCCGCAGTCCTCGGGGATGCCCGCGTCGGGGCTGACATCGATGCCATCACCGCAGATGTGCTCGGGCGCTTGATCGTAGTGCGCCTCGTAGAAATCCAGGAAGGTCTGCTCGTCGAAGCAGTCGGCGTTGAGAGACCAGGTCCAGGCGGCGGCAGCCCAGCGTGACTTCAGCCCGGTGTCGGGGGTGAGGATGACTCTCCTGCGATCCACGCCTTGTTCGGCACAGAACACGTCACCCGGCAACTGCTCGTCGATCAGCTTCTGTGCGCGGGCCACTTCAGCGGCACAACCCTCGGGACAGTTGTAGGAGAAGACCACGGCGCCGTGCTCCATCCCATGTACCATGAATCCGTAGGGCAATGGATTGGAGTAGGTCTTGAACTGGGGCCAGCTGCCGTAGTGATTGCCCGACGTCGGAGGGCTGGTCTGGTAGCTCACGTCGGAGCAGATCTCCACGTGGGTTTGCCCGAAGTTGGGCCAGTGCTGGCCCAGCGCGTTGCAGGCCCCGGCCTCGAAGGGCTCTCCTCCCTCGAAGGCGGCGTCGCTGCCAGCGTCCGAGCCACCCCCGTCGGCGCTGGAGCTCGAGGTCGACTCGCCGCAGCCGTGGAGCAGTAGCGTCAGTGCCACCAGCGCCAGTGAACGATCAAGCATGCCAGGAAAGCTGACCTGGGAGTCGTCGCACGGTCAAGCCGCCTGCGCGAGGCAGGCGGTCTGGGAGCGCCTCGCGTCTCAGCTCGCGAGCCGTATCTTCTCTGCTTGGCCGACACGATAGAAGTGTCTCAGCCGCCTCTCACGCTCGAGAGGCGCATGCGCGAGCAGGCGGTGGACGAAACGCGCGGCGAGGGCGTTCGCGAGGCGATAGCGCGCTCCGGCTTCGCTGCTCTCGGTGTGGATGAAGCGCACGCCTTCGTACAGGCGTCGATGCAGGTGTCGCGCGTGAGCGCCGTCCTGGGAGAGCACCACGAACTTGTCGACCTCCGCCTGGAGTTCGAGCTCCAGGTGCGTGGTGGGCAGGTCGACTCGAGCGCGCTCGACGACCAGCAGGAAGTGGCTGACGCCCTCGACGACCTGCAGGAAGTGATCGATGTCCGGCGCTGCCTCGTGCTCGACCGGGGGCAAGAGCAGGCGCAGCTCCAGGGCTTCTTCGTGCTGGCGCAGGAGCAGCGTCTCCCGGCTTCCGGGCTCGCCCTCTTCCACGAACTCCTGGATATCGAGCTGGTCCTCGATGCGGTAGTAGGCTCGCAGCGCCCGCGCGACGCGGCTCACGGTGCGCTCCAGCGCCGACTGACTCAAGCGCGCTCCGCTTCGGTGGTCCCACTCGGCTCAGTGGATCGTGCCATTGCCCACCACGGGTGTGAGACCCTGCTTCGCGAGCTGTTCGGCCAACCGTGCGGAACCCGTCTTCGTCCAGCGCTCGTAGAGCTTCAAGACGTCGCTCGGCGTCGCGACCTGACTGGCTCGCAGCTTCTCCGCAACGTCACTCAATAGCGCGGTGAACATCTCGAACTTGTGCGAGAGTTCCCCGAAGACATCCATCCCCGACTGGTCTCGTCCCATCATCACCGACGCGGACTCGTACGCGCTCGCGCCGACGCGATAGATGTAGTGGACCTCCACGCCGCGTCGCTCCAGGTGCTCGCGGAAGAAGCTGGAGATGTACAGCACGCCATCGCCCAGGGTGCGCAGCCGCTCGAAGCGCTCGAAGCCGGTGGCCTGACGTGCCTCATCGAGCAGCAGGGTCACCGGGCGCGCCAGGGTCTCCTGGTTGAGCTGTCCTGGCTTCGCGAAGTCCGCGAGCAGTGCCCCAACGTAGGTGACCGTCGCCTCGGATGCGTCGTAGCCGCCGCGCTCCAGGGTCTCGTCCACCGCTTCTCGGAAGAACCCGCCAACGTCTGTACCCAGCTCGATGGCGGGACTGCATGTGTGTTCAGACATCCCGCATGTTCCTTTGCACTCTCGAGGTTCGGTCGAGGGCCAGGCGCAGCCCGACCCCACGGCGCTTTTGCCGCCGGAGCTGTGCAGCGAAGTGAGACCTGCCCGTCCCTCGCGCTGGCGAGGTCGACTGGGCTGGGGTCCGGCACCGCTCGTGCACTGCTTGTCAGTGTGTACGGCAGAGCCTCGACTCGGCATAACTAACGAGCCGAAAACACCGAGATTTTTAGCAGTGTCCGAGGCTGGCTGCTAATTCGGCCCGGCCGAAACCAGCGGTGACGCTCCCGAAACAGCAGCGACTCGCGACGGGCTGGGACTAAAAAGAGCGGGTCGGGGTTGACTCCCCATGGTGGGTGGCTAGTTTCCGCCCGCCGCTTAGCACTCGTCCGAATCGACTGCTAACAACGGCGACGATTCTCAAACTAATTCGGGGTGTTACCGGTTCCCTGCGGGCTTGTTCAGTGAGCTCGTCCAGAGGGGCCTAGCCGGTTTCTACCCTTGAACATCAACGGCCCTCGAGTGGGCCTTGGACGTCAGAGGAGAGCAACGACATGAACATCCGACCGCTGCAAGACCGCGTGATCGTCAAGCGCGTGCAGGAAGAGGAAAAGACCAAGGGCGGCATCATCATCCCCGATAGCGCCAAAGAGAAGCCGATCGAGGGCAAGGTGATCGCCGTCGGAAACGGCAAGGTCCTCGAGGACGGCACCGTGCGTGCGCTCGACGTGAAGAAGGGCGACGTCGTCCTCTTCGGCAAGTACGCCGGCACCGAGGTGAAGCTGGACGGCGAAGAGCACCTGATCCTGCGCGAGGACGACATCCTCGGCGTCATCGAGAAGTGAATCACCGGAGGAACTGAACAATGGCTGCCAAAGAGATTGCTTACCAAGAAACCGCGCGGAACCTGATTCTCGCCGGTGTCAACGCCCTGGCCGACGCGGTCAAGGTGACCCTCGGCCCCAAGGGCCGCAACGTCGTGCTCGAGAAGAGCTTCGGCTCCCCCACGATCACCAAGGACGGCGTGACCGTTGCCAAGGAGATCGAGCTGGAGAACAAGTTCGAGAACATGGGCGCACAGATGGTGCGCGAGGTTGCCAGCAAGACCAGCGACGTCGCGGGTGATGGCACCACCACGGCCACGGTGCTCGCGCAGGCGATCTTCCGCGAGGGCTCCAAGCTGGTTGCCGCGGGGCACAACCCCATGGACATCAAGCGTGGCATCGACACCGCCGTGGAGGCGATCACCGAGTCGCTGAAGAAGCTCTCGAAGTCCACGAAGGACGCGAACGAAATCGCTCAGGTCGGCACCATCAGCGCCAACGGCGACACCACCATCGGCAAGCTCCTGAGCGAGG
>JAGQIY010000361.1 GCA_020430865.1 Myxococcales bacterium | reverse complement strand
TGGGTGGTCAGCGATGCCGGCAGGAGCCTGCAAGTCTTCGACGCCGACAGCCTGGCGCCAATCGCTCAGCTGCAATTTCCCTGGGGATCCCGCCCGAGCGGCGTGCTGCTGCCCGAGAGCGGCCCCGGCTTCGTGACGCTGCGTGGAACCGGGCGCGTCGTCAGCATCGATCGTGAGACCCACCAGATCGCCGGCGAAATCGAGATCGCCCCGGAGCCTTTCGGGCTCGCCCTCGACCCGGAGAACCAGCGGCTGTTCGTCTCCCACTTCGTCTCGCCCCAGGATCGCGGCCTGCTCAGCGTGATCCAGCTGCCCGACTTCAGCCTGATGAAGACCCTCGACCTGATCGAAGACCCGGGTCCCGACACCGAGAGCAGCAGCCGAGGCGTGCCCAACTACCTGCGCGCGCTGACCCTGAGTCCGGATCGCAACGATCTGTGGATCGTCGGCAAGAAGGACAACACCAGTCGCGGGTGGTGGCAGGACGGCGAGGCGTTGACTCACGAGTCCACGGTACGCGCCGTCGCGCTGCGGGTCAGCGCCAGCACGCTGGAGGAGGACGTCGCGCGACGCCTGGACCTCGACGACCGCAACCTGCCGAGCGCCGTCGAGCTGAGCCCCCTGGGGGACATCGCCTTCGTGGCCACCGAGGGCTCGAACACCGTCGAGGTCCTGGACGCTTACTCCGGCCGCCGCATCAGCTCCATCGATCGCGCCACCGCAGCGCCGGAAGGCCTGTGGCTCGACGACGGCGGCGAGCGGCTCTACGTCCAGGGCTTCCTGAGCCGCAGCGTCGCCGTCTACGACGTGAGCCTGCTGATCGGTTCGGGAAGTAACCGCGCGGAACTGATCACCGAGATCCCGACGACCAGCTCCGAGGTGCTCGAGCCCGACGTCCTGGCCGGGAAGCGCATCTTCTACGACTCCAGCGATGTGCGGATGAGCCGCGACAACTACCTGAGCTGCGCCAGCTGTCACCTGGACGGCGAACAGGATGGCCGCGTCTGGGACTTCACGAGCCGCGGCGAGGGCCTGCGCAACACCACGACCCTGCGCGGCAAGCGGGGCGGCCAGGGGCGGCTGCACTGGAGCGGCAACTTCGACGAGGTGCAGGACTTCGAGCACGACATCCGCAACGCCTTCGGCGGCCTCGGCTTCATGGCCCAGGCCGACTTCGAGGCCGGCCGTGACACGCCCCTCGGCGCAAAGAAGGCGGGAGTCAGCAAGGAGCTCGATCAGCTCGCGAGCTACCTCCAGAGCCTCGACCGCGTCCCTGACAGCCCTTTCCGCACGGAGTATGGGGAAATGAGCGCAGCGGCCAGGCGCGGCCAGCAGCTCTTCGACCGCCTGGAGTGCGGCTCGTGTCACGGGGGAGACGCCTACACCAACAGCGCAGACGACACGCTCTACGACGTGGGCACGCTGAGCCCCTCGAGCGGGCTCCGCCTGGGAGACACGCTGAGCGGCATCGACAAGCCGACGCTGCTCGGGCTGTGGGCGACCGCGCCCTACCTGCATGACGGCAGCGCCGCGACCCTCGATGAGGTCCTGGAGCGCGCCGCCAAGAGCGGCAAGCACGGAGACGTCGCCAGCCTGAGCGAGGGCGAACGCGCGGAGCTGGCTCAGTTCCTCAGAGAGCTGGACCAGTCCGTCGAGGAGCCCCGAGCGACGAGTGACACGCCTGAGGACTCCGGGTGCGGCTGTCGTGTTGCCTCGGGGAATCAGCCAGCGCAGGGGGTGAGCCTCGCTGGGCTGCTCACCGTGCTGCTCCTGCAGCGACGCCGCAGACGTGAACGATGCCGCGGATCCGGACACCGGCGCCAGGCTGGAGCGCCTCACCCCCGGAAGAACTCGCGCCGCTAGCCGAAGGTGAGACGCATGCCCTCGCGGGCCACGGTCGCGCCTTCCCACATCGCGCGGGCGTCGGCTTCCACCCGACGCATGAAGTCGTCTTCGTGCTCGGGATCGTGGTGGAAGATGGCGAGCTTCTTCACGTCGGCCTGGGTACACAGGCGCACCGCCTCTTGCCACGTGGAGTGACCCCAGCCGACCTTCTCCGGGAACTCGTCATCGGTGTACGTGGAGTCGTAGATCACCAGGTCGGCGCCCTCGATCAGGCCCAGCACGTTCTGATCCGGCTGGCCAGGGATGTGCTCGGTGTCGGTCACGTAGCACACGCTCTTGCCGTTTCCCTCGATGCGATAGCCGGTGGCGCCGTTCGGGTGGTTCAACGGTACCGTGCGGATCTTGAGATCGTTCTCGAGGGTGAAGGTCTCACCCGCGCGGAAGTCCGAGAAGGCCAGAGTCGCCTTCATGGCGTCGAGCGGCACGGGGAAGGTGGGCTGCGCCATCTGTCCGGCGAACACCTCACGCAGACCGCCAGGCCCCAGATGACCAGCCATGATCTCGAAGTGGCGTCCGGCCTGGAAACCAGGCTCGAAGAACGGGAAGCCGTTGATGTGATCCCAGTGGGTGTGGGTCAGCAGGATGTGAGCGCGCTTGACGTTGCTCTCCATGAAGGCCCGACCAAGGCCGCGGATGCCGGTTCCGGCGTCCAGCACGAGGCGGTGCTCGCCACAGAACACTTCGATGCAGCTAGTGTTCCCTCCGAACACGACGTGCTGTGGCGAGGGGCACGCGATGCTGCCGCGCACCCCCCAGAACTGAACTCCAACCGCCATGACCTTCGCGACTCGCTCCTCGCTAACCCTACTCCAATCGCGCCCAGGTCGGCGCGAACAAATGACAGCCGCCCGCCGTGGTGTGCGGCCCGAGCTCCAGCCGGGCTGCGCGAAGTCCTGGGTTTTTCCGCTGCAGAGCGGCGTATTGGAGCTGATTCACCGGCCTCCGCGCCGAACACGCCGGGCTCCCCGCCGCGCCCCGAGACCTGACCCACATACGTCGCGCGCCTCGGAGATCTCCCGCGCACCGAGACGGGGGCTGAGCACCGACGTGGTCGGGGCGGCCGGGTTGCGACCACGCTGGGGCCATGATGAAGATGGGCTCATGCTCAAGCTGGACGAGTTCGAGAGCGTGTTCAAGTCAGCGGCCAAGGAGCGCTTCGAGTTCTCCGTCGTGCCCATCGGGCGCGTCGCGGTGTTCACGGATCTGCCCGAAGAACAGGCTCGTCTGTTCGGGCGAGACGTCGAGCAGTTCTTGGGCTGCCTGGGCGAGGTGGAGGTGGCGACGGTCTCCGGGGAACGCTTCGGTGACGTCGGGTCGCTGCTCGACATCGTCGAGCAGCTGCGCCCGGACCTGATCGTCTCCTACCGAAACCTCCACGGCCGGGCCCGCAATTTTCCCTTCAGCCTGGGCTCCCATATCGACGTGCTCACCCAGGCCACCTCGACGCCCGTGATGCTGGTCCCCGCGCCGAGCGACGAGGGGCGCCTCGCCGCGGAGTGTCAACGAATCCAGCGGGTGATGGTGCTGACGGATCACCTGACGGGCTCCGCACGGCTCGTCAACTACGGCCTCGCCCTGACGCCGCGCGGCGGAACCCTGGTGCTCGCGCACCTCGAGGACGACGCGACCTTCAAGCGCTACATCGACGTGATCTCCAAGATCCCAGGCATCGACACCGACGAGGCGGAGCAGGCGATCAAGCGCCAGCTGCTGAAGGAGCCCCACGACTACATCTCGAGCTGCCGCGAGGAACTACTGGGTCAGGACCAGCTGGACCTTCAGGTTCAGGAAGAGGTCCGCATGGGACACCACGTCGCCGACTGCCGGGAGCTGGCGCAGGCGAACGACGTCGACCTGATCGTGATGAACACCAAGGACGAGGAGCAACTGGCGATGCATGGCTTGGCCTACCCCCTGGCCATCGAGCTCAGGGACATCCCGCTGCTGCTGCTCTGACGTCAACGAAGCCACTCGAGCAACACCTCACGAGACCGATGCCTTACTCACCGCTCCTCGCCCACGCCGAGGCTCACCCCCACCACTCGCCTTCCACGGGCGTCACGCTGCTCTTTGCTGGAATCCTCACGGCAATGATCCTCTGCTTGGCGCTGGAGGAGAAGCTGCACGCGAAGAAGTCGGTGATCGTCGGCTTCTTCGCGATCATCAGCCTGTTCCTCGGGGATGCATTGGGGGTGCTGCCGCTGGACGCCGATGGCCACTTCTGGATGGACAACCCGCTCGGCGAGCGCATCAACTTGCCCGTCTACATCCCGGCCATCGACTGGGGTGTGATCGCGATCATCCTCGGCGCGAGCCTGTTCGTCGACGTGACCAGCAAGAGCGGACTGTTCTCGTGGATCGCCATCAAGCTCACCAAGGCGTCCGGCGGTGACCCGCTGAAGCTCATGATCTACTACGGTGTCTTGACGGTGGTGTTCTCCGCCGTGCTGAACAACGTGACGGCGATGCTGATCATCGGCTCCCTCACCGCCGTCTCGCTGAAGAAGCTGAAGAAGAGCGACCTGCTGCTGGGCTTCCTGCTGGTCGAGGGCCTGCTCACCAACGTGGGGGGCCTGTTGACGCTGATCAGCAGCGTGCCCAACATCATCGTGGGCAACGCCGCGAAGATCGGCTTCATGGAGTTCTTCCTCAAGGCAGCGCCCTACGTCGTCGTCGCGACGGCGCTGACGTTGCTGATGGCGTCCAGGCTGTTCGAGATCCCGCGCCTGCAGACCGAAGCGGAGAAGGCCGAGGCCGCGCGGCTGGTGGGTAGCTTCGACGAGAACGACGGCATCGAGAGCCAGGGCTTCTTCTGGTTCTCGACCGTGATGTTCGTCGCCTTCATCCTCACCCTGGCGACGACCAGCATCCTGCCAGTGATCAAGGACCTGGACATGGGCTACGTCGCGATGGCCTTCGCCGTGATCACGCTGATCCGTTACAAGGCTACCGCGGGGAAATTCTACAAGGCCCTGGACTGGGACTTGCTCTTGTTCTTCGCGTTCCTGTTCGTGGTGATCAACGTGATGGAGCACGCCCGGGTGCTCGAGGGCATCGGCAAGGGGCTCGAGGCGATCACGGGGCTCGGGCCGAAACTCGGTGGAGCTGGATTGCTCGCATCGTCGGCCGCCGCCAGCGCGGTCACCGACAACATCCCGCTGGCGGCGATGCTGGCGAAGATCCTCGGGGCGTCCGGTGAAGCGCCGATGAGCCAGTGGTGGGCGGTCGTCTTCGGCGCCAACCTCGGGGGCAACCTCACCCCCATCGGATCGGCGTCCACCGTCGTGGCGGTGACGATCATGACTCGCTACGAGCTGGGCGTCGGCTTCGCGCGCTTCGTGCGCCTCGCGCTGCCGTTCGCGCTGATGCAGATCGGGCTCGCGATCGCCTACGTGCTGGTGGCGATCTGAGCCGGGTTCGGCGGGCCGTCACTGGCTGCGAGCGGTTTGCGGGTGGGAATGCGCAGCGCCCGTCGGCGCACGCCATTCCAGTGCGCGACGACTGAACAAACCGAAAGTATTCCTTCCACATCTCGCGGGGATTGTTTCACCCTTCGTTCCCTGAGGATGGAGCTCCGCGGGAGCTCGCTGGCGCAACGCACGAGGGAAGAATGAGCTTCGAGAACACGGATCTGCTGGCCACCGCAACCCACACGGACGACCCGGAGCCCTTCTACGAGTGGCACCGCGAGCAGACGCCCCTCTACTGGGATCCGATCAACGAGCTGTGGTCCGTCGCGCGCTACGAGGACGTGATCTTCGTCTCGAAGAACCCCCAGCTTTTCTGCTCGGGGCAGGGCGTCGTGCCCAAGCTCACCCTGGATGACTGGCCCGAAGAGGCCATGATCAACAAGGACGGCGACGCTCACACCAAGCAGCGCGGCCTGGTGAGCAAGGGCTTCACGCCCCGGCGCGTGAGCTGCATGGCGGACCGCGCGATCGCCATCGTCAACGAGCTGATCGACGGCTTCATCGATCAGGGCGAAGCGGACCTCGTCAAGCAGTACGCACGCCCGTTGCCGATGTACATCATCGGAGAGATGCTCGGCTATCCCCGGGATCGCATGGACGAGGTGCTCGACTGGACCGACGTCTACGTTGACGCGGGCTCTGGACCCGAGCACATCACCGAAGAGGTCCAGGAGGCGTTCGCCAACTTCGTCGAATTCCACGAAGAAATTCTCGAGCAGCGCAAGCAGCAGCGCGGCGACGACCTGATCAGCGTCTGGCTGGACGCCGAGCTCGACGGCGAGAAGCTCAGCGAAGACATGCTGATGTTCGAGCACAACCTGCTCCTCGTCGGCGGCAGCGAGACCACTCGCAACGCGATTTCCATCGGCCTCTGGCAGCTGATGAAGCACCCGGATCAGCTGGGGTGGCTGTCGGAGAACCTGGATGA
>JAGQIY010000360.1 GCA_020430865.1 Myxococcales bacterium | reverse complement strand
CGAGCCTCGGCCGCGAGGCGCTCCGTACGGTCCTTCGCGCCGAGCGAGGCCACATCGGCGGCGACGCGTTTCATGCGCTCGATCGCCCAGAAGAGGTTCACGGCCGTGGGTCGGGAGGCCGCGAGCACCTGGCCACCGCGCTCGATCGCTCCCAGGAAATCCTCGCCGGCGCTGCGGGCCGCGAGCACCAGAGCGTAGGCCGCGGTGATACCGATCGCGGGCGCGCCACGCACCACCATGTCCTTGATCGCGCCAGCTACCGAGTCCACGTCGGAGAAGGCCACGTAGCGCTCCTCGGACGGCAGCGCGCGCTGCTCGAGCAAGACCACCCGGGCGTCGTCCTCGCTGAGCTCGACGGCCGAGAAGCTCGAGCCACTGAGCAGATCTCTCGGGAGCAACTCGCGCCCTCCGACACTAGTCATCCTGCCGCCCCTCCAGTACCTGCTCCAAGAGCTGGCTGACCAACTTGGGATTGGCCTGCCCGCGAGTCTCCTTCATCACCTGCCCAACGAAGTATCCGAGGACTCCGGTCTTACCGGAGCGATACTGCTCCACCTGCTTCTGGCTTCGGGCGAGCACCGCGTCCACGGCGGCTTGCAAGGCGCCTTGATCCGATACCTGACGCATTCCCCTCTCGCTCACCAGTTCCGCCGCGCTGCGGGAACTCCCTTCGAGGGCCGCGTGTAGCTCCTTGGCTTGTTTTCCGCTGATCTCGCCGCTCTCCACCAGCGCCAGAGTGTCCACCACCTGCGCTGGCGTCACCAGGAAGTCCACGTCGAGACCGCGTTGGCTCGCTCCTCGCAGCACTTCCGTAAGGATCCAATTGGCAGCCTTCGCGGGAGCAGCGCCGAGCTGGATGCACGTGCTGAAGAAGCGCGCGTAGCCCGGGTGGGAACTCAGGGTTTGGCAAGCCTGTTCACTCAGCTCGTAGTCACGCAACCAGCGCTTCCGGAGCGCGCGGGGCAGCTCCGGTAGGCTTTGCTCGGCCTCCTCGATGCGCTCTGTCGAGAGCACCAGCGGCGGTAGATCCGGGTCGGGGAAGTAGCGATAGTCGTGGCTCTCTTCTTTCGAGCGCAGCGAGCGCGTGGTGTTGGAGTCCGGGTCGAAGGCGCGCGTCTCCTGGACGACCTTGCCCCCCCCGGAGACGACCGCCGTCTGACGGGCGATCTCTTCATCGATGGCGCGCTGAACGAAGCGGAACGAGTTCAGGTTCTTGAGCTCCGTGCGAGTCCCCAGCTCACGCGCCCCCCGTGGACGGATCGACACGTTGGCGTCGCAGCGAAAGCTGCCTTCTTCGAGGTTGCCGTCGTTGACGCCGAGGAAGATCAGGATGTTCCTCAGTTCTCGCAGGTAGGCGGCGGCTTCGGCGCTGGAGCGCAGCTCGGGCTCACTGACGATCTCGATCAGCGGGGTACCGGCGCGATTCAGATCCACCAGGGAGTCACCAGCGACGCCGTGCGTGCTCTTGCCGGCATCCTCTTCCATGTGGATACGCGTGATGCCGATTTCCCTCTCCCCCCCATCCACCTCGATCAGCAGCTTGCCCTTCTGACAGTAGGGCTCCTCGTACTGACTGATCTGGTAGCCCTTGGGCAGGTCGGGATAGAAGTACTGTTTCCGCGCGAACTGACTGTGGGGCTGCAGCCTGCAGTCCAGAGCCAGGGCCGCGAGCAGTGCCAGCCGCACCGCCTCGCGGTTGATCACTGGAAGGCTGCCGGGCAGCCCCAGGCAAACCGGACAAACGTGGGTGTTCGGTTCGGCACCGAAGCGATTGGGGCAACCGCAAAACAGCTTGGTCTGGGTGAGGAGTTGAGCGTGGACCTCGAGCCCAATGACCGCTTCGAAGGCGCTCATCGCGTGACCACGGAGGGCAGCTCAGGCGCGGACGCTGAGGCTCTTCGGAGCACCGGAATCCACCGCCTCTGACGCCTAGTGCCCGCCGTGCTCGCGAGTGACGCCAGGGTAGGTCGGGTCACCGGGCTCGTGTCGGGGGTTCTCCGAGAGCTGGCTGCCATCGCGGCCCTTGAAGCTCATCAGCAAATCCTTCTCGAAGATGAACTGCTCCCGAGAGTCGTAGGGGGCGGCGTGGATCCCCGTATCCATGCGGATCGCGTCGCAGGGACAGGCCTCGACGCAAAAACCGCAGAACACGCAGCGTAGCTCGTCGATCACGAAGCGCGCCGGGAAGCGCTCGTACCCGCGACGCGAGTCCCCCACTGGGTACTCCGCGGGCTCGATGTGAATGCACTGCGCTGGGCACGCGGTCGAGCAACACAGGCAGGCGACGCAGCGGGGCGAGCCGTCGGCGCGATGAGTCAAACGATGTACCCCACGGAAACGCTCAGCGTAGGGGCGCCGCTGCTCGGGATAGCTCACGCAGTTGATGCCATCGGAGATACTCTCGATGGTGGGGTCGTTGCGCTGGCCGAGGGCCATCTCCTTCGTGTTCTTGAAGAAGTGGGCCATCGTCATCGCCAGACCCTTGGCGATCTCCGGGATGTAGGTCTGCACCGAGGCGTTGCGATCCGGGCGCGGGATGGGAGTGCCCACGACTTTCTTCGGTCCCAGTGGTTGGTTGGTCAGCATGTCGTCTTTCCAATCGAGCCCGAGGCTCGCTACTCAAGAGAATCGTCGACTCGGCGAGGAACTCAGGCGCCCATGCGCGCCGTGCGAGTGCCGCCCATCGACGCAGCGTACTGCGCCGAGGAGCTGGCGAGCACACGGCGGTGCTCGGCGGGCTTGAGCAAGAAGCGTACGAACCACACCATCAGCACGATGCCGCCGATCGCGATCACCCACTGCGTCACCTGCGCGGCGCCAGCCATCAGCGACTGCACCGCGGGCCCGCCCGACTGGATCGCGAGGATCACCAGCCCGGTGGCGAGGACGTTGACCAGCGAGGCGGGGAGGATCTTGCGCCATCCGAGCTTCATCAACTGGTCGTAGCGGAAGCGGGGCAGCGTCCAGCGGATGAACAGCTGAAGTATGCAGAGCGCCACGGTCTTGCCCACGAATGCCAGCACACCGAACAGGATCACCGCTCCATGAGACAGCGGCTGCGCGTAGATTTCCTTGTCGCCGAAGGCGATGTGCAAGCCATCGCGCTCCAGGAACGGCAGGTGCCAGCCGCCGAGGAAGACGGCGGTGGTCAGCGCAGCCAGGGTGACCACGGCGACGTACTCGCTGAAGAAGAACATCGCGAACTTCATGCCCGAGTACTCGGTGAAGTAGCCCGCGACGATCTCGCTCTCGCCCTCGGGGATGTCGAAGGGGATGCGCTTGGTCTCGGCGATGGCGGCGGCGAAGAACAGGAAGAACGCCAGGGGCTGCACGAAGATCCCCCAGGTGTTCTCGGCCTGCCAACGCACCATCTCATCCACGCGAATGGTCCCGTAGATCATCAGCGCGCCGACCAGGGTCAACCCCAGCGTGACCTCGTAGGAGATCATCTGACTTGCCGCGCGGAGACCGCCGAGGAGGCTGTACTTGTTGTTGCTCGCCCAGCCAGCGAGCGCCGCTCCGACCACGCCGGTGCCGGCCATCGCGAAGAAGTAGAGGATGCCGACGTTGAAATCGAGCACCTGCAGGCGAACCGCATGCACCGCACTTCCAGCGTCCAGCGTCGACGTCGGGCAGATGCCGTCGCGCGGCACGGTCGCCAGCAGCTTCGAGAGCATGATCTTGCCCTGCTCGTCGGAGCCAAAGCAAAGCGTGTCACCGAAGGGCACCACACCCAGCAGCACCAGCACCGGGAAGAATGAGACGAACGGCGCGAGCTTGTGCAGGAAGCCATCGCCGCCCGGGGGGATGAAGTCCTCCTTGAAGATCGTCTTCAGGCCGTCGGCGGCGGGGTGCAACAAGCCGATCAGGCGGAACCCGGCGCGCTCGTGACGAAACCGTTGCGCAGCGTAGCCAGCGCCGAACAGCACGCTGAACGCGAAGACGAAGGGACCCGCCCCGTACAGGAAGTCGCGCAGCGTCTCCCCGGCTGGCGTGCCCTTGAGGACGCCGAGGGAAAGAAAGATGGCCGCGTGGATGATCAGGCCCACGTAGAAGATGCGACGCGGATCACCGACCGAGGCGATGAAGCGGTCGAAGCTGTTCTTGACCCCTCGCATCTTGATGCGACCAGCGATGACCAGGGCGGTGAACCAGGTCACGAAGACGGCGAGGTGGCTGAACAGCACCGCGCGGGTAGTGCGAGTGACGCCCTCGGCGTCGCTGAAGAAGAACAGCGCGAGCGCGCCCCCCGCGACCAACACCGCGGGTCCGGCGACCGCGCCCTGAGCGATACGCTTGGGGATCCAGACCACCGCGCGTTCGGGGCCGACCCGGTCCTGCAAGATGGCACCCTGTCGGCGATCGACCCAGGTCAGCAGTCCAGCGATATTCAGGGACAACGCCACGACGACCGTGAAGGCCTT
>JAGQIY010000359.1 GCA_020430865.1 Myxococcales bacterium | reverse complement strand
GGCGGCGGCGGTGGCGGCGGCTACGGCGGCGGCGGTGGCGGCGGCGGTCGTGGCGGCGGTCGTGGCGGTGGTCGTGGCGGTCGCGGTCGCGGTCGCGATGATGGTGGTGGTCGCGACTGGTGATCTGACTCCAACGAAACACAGAACGGAAAGGCGGCCTAGGCCGCCTTTCCTCATTTAGCGCTGGGGACTCGCGTGCGGTTGGCGAGCACGATCAGGGGGAGCAAGGCGCCGAGCGCCAGCCACAGACCGCGCGGCAACGTTTCGTTGAGCAACCAGCCGGCGATCAGCATGCTGAACAGGGGCTGCAGGAGCTGTAGCTGGCTGGCGCGTGCGATACCAGCGCGTGCGAGGCCGGCGTACCAGACGACGAACGCCAGGAACATGCTGACCAGACTGACGTAGCCGAAACCCAGCCACGCGCTCAGCGGGACGCCGGCTGGGTCTGGCAGGCCGCAGTAGACGACGAAGACGCACGTCGGAAGCCAGGCAATCACCAGTGCCCAGGCGATGACTCGCAGGCCACCGAGCTCTCTGCTGAGCCGCGCGCCCTCGGCGTAGCCGTAGGAGACGACGACCGTCGCTAGCAGCAGCCAGACGTCGTCAGTCGAGAGACGCCCGTCACCGCTGATCACACAGAACGTCAGCACGACCAGCGTGGCCGAGGTGCTCACCAGCCAGAACCAGCGCGAGACTCGTTCACCAGTGCGGAACACCGCCCAGGCGGCGGTGAGCAGCGGCGCGAGACCCACGACCAGAGCCGCATGGGAGGCAGGAACGTGGGTCAACGCTCGGGCGGTGAGGAGAGGAAATCCGATCACCACTCCGAGGGCGACCTGGACCAAGCCCCAGAGCTGGTGGCGCGAGGGCGAGCGGGAGCGCGTCACCACGAGCACGAGCGCTGCGAGCACGCCGGCGACGCAGGCCCGGCCGAGGCCGACCGTCACCGCCCCCAGGTGAGGAACGGCGGCTCGAGTTGCGGGCATGCTGCCACTGAACCCGATGACGCCGAGCAGCGTCAGCAGTAGCGCTCCCGGGGGTGATTTGATAACGTTATCGTGTGTCTTCACGAAAGAAGATAACAGAACGCGGCTCGAGCGCCAGCGCCGTCGAGCGCGTGGAGCGACGGCTGCGCGAGCGGTGCCTGGCGGGGGCCGTTGGCGAGCGGTTGCCCAGTGTGCGTCAGCTGATGCGCGAGCTGGGCGCAAGCCCGGTGACGATCTCTCGTGCGCTCAAGCAGCTCGAGCTGGAAGGCCTTCTGCATGCTCAACCCGGCGCAGGTACATTCATTGCCGCGCAGAAACGCGCTACCGCTCGGTTCGACCTGTCTTGGCAATCGTTGGTGCTGGGGCCCGCGCCCCCGGCCGCCGCGCTGCACGCGCTGGTGAGCGACGCGGCGCCTGGCAGCATTCAGCTCGCGAGCGGGTATGCGGACCCAAGCTTGCTCCCGGTCAAGGAGCTCTCCCGTGCCGCGCGTCGTGCTCTGAACAGCGGAAGCGGCTGGGATCGCGCGCCGCTCTCGGGGATGTCAGAGCTGCGGCGCTGGTTCGCGGTGAACGTCGGTCCTGACCACGCAGAGGAGGACGTGCTGGTGGTGCAAGGTGGTCAGGCGGCCATTCACACCGTCTTCCGCGCGCTGACGAGACCCGGCGGGAGTCTGCTCGTGGAGAGCCCAACGTACCTTGGAGCGCTGGAGGTCGCGCGCGCGCTGGGCGTCGACGTGGTGCCCGTGCCGAGCGACTCGCAGGGGGTGATCCCCGAGTTCCTCGAGCGCGCCTTCGAGCAGAGTCGCGCGCCCGCCTTCTACTGTCAGCCCTTGCATCAGAACCCAACGGGCGCGGTGCTGGCCGCGGAGCGCCGTGACGCGGTGCTGGAGATCGCGCAGCGCCACACCGCCTTCGTGATCGAGGACGACTACGCTCGCGGCTTGACCTACGAAGGCTCGCCGCCGTCGACCCTCGCGAGCCAGGCGCCCGGTCAGGTGGTCTACATCCGTTCGTTGACCAAGTGTCTGGCGGCGAGCCTGCGGGTCGCGGCGATCTGCGGGAAGGGGCCGGTGCTCGAGCGGGTGGCGAAGGCGCGCGTGCTCGAGGACTTCTTCGTGCCGCGGTTGTTGCAGGAGACTGCGCTGGGGCTGGTGACCAGCGCGGCCTTCGACCGGCACCTGGCGCGCTTGAGGCGCGCGCTCTCCGAGCGCATGCAGTGCTTGCTGGAGGCCCTGGCGGCGCGCTTGCCGGGGTTCTCCCTGGTGGTGCCGCCGAGCGGCGGCTTCAACGCCTGGCTCGAGCTTCCTCCCGGCGAGTCGGCGGCGGTGCTCTGCGAGCGCGCTGCCAGGGTCGGGGTGCGGATCAACGATGGAGCACCCTGGTTCCCTGCGGAGCCGACCGGGCAGTTCGCGCGCATCAGTGTAGCGGGCGCCACACCGCAGGAGATCCGCCTCGGGGTGGAGCGCCTGGCGCTGGCTGCCCAGGCGAGCTAGGGACTCGGCGGGTGAGCCGAGGCGCCGCGGACGCCTAGACTAACCCCCAGAAATGCCGCAACACGAGCCCCAGCCCCAGGCTCAAGCCGTTCAAGATCAAGGAGATCGCGAGCGCTCGGTGGATGCCCAGGCCCCGGACGCCGAAGAAGTAGATCCCCGCCTCGACGCATACGGCGAACAGCTCTGCCAGGATCATCGCCGGGATGAAGTCCAGGCCGATGAAGGGAAAGACGAACCAGACGAAGGGGTGCGTGACGCCGCTGCCAAGCAGCAGGAGTCCGAGGCGTCGCGGCACACTGGCTCGCCGTCCCAGCATGAACACACCGCAGCCGACCTCGATCAGCCAGGTGAAGCACAGCGCCCTGAGCCAGGCGACGACGTAGGCAGCGCCCATGGTTGCTAGCATCGAAGCAATTACCGTGCGGAACTCGGAGTCGCGAGGAGCCCGCGCCTCAGCAGGAACACCCACAGCGCCAGCTCCAGGTATGCGTGGAAGCCCGCGATGCTGAGGTACACGTGGCGCGCGCCAGTGGCGTCGACGGTGGCGCCGAGCAGCAGCGCGAGGCTGCCCAGCACCAGGAGCGCGAGCCCAAAGGCGCCGAAGTCGCTCAACCAACCCTTGCAGGTCATGCGGAAGGTCGGGCTGCCCTGGGCGCGGGTGTCGCTCTGCGGGATGCAGTAGAGCCACAGCGTGTAGTGCATCGACTGCAGCGCGGCATAGCAGAGCGTGAGCCCCAGGCTCCACCGCGAGGGTCCGAACGGTGCGAGCCAGCGAGACGCCTCGACCACGTCGAAGCCCCAGAGCTCGAGCACGCCGTGACGCAGCGTGAACTCCTGGGTCGGGAGCCAGAGCAGGCCGAGCACGCTGAGCGTACACAGCAGCGCCGGGAGCAACACCCAGCGTCGACTCCGATCGCCGCAGGCCCCCGCCGCGAATAGCTGCACCCAGAGCAGCAGCGCGATCGGGTTGTGAGCGTGGGCGAGCACCAGGCGGCTCTCGTAGGGCCACAGCTGTCCGCTTGCCGTGAGGAACACGATCAGCGCCGCGAGCGCAGCGCCTTTCGAGGCGTTCGGTCGCGCGCCCCGAGCAGCTCGTGCGTCACCACCCGCCCACCAGGCGACGCCGAGCCAGAGGCTCGCGACGCCAACCTCGAGGCGGCCCGCGACCCCGCCCAGGGCGTGGAGGCTCTCCAGGCCCCGCAGAGCCAACAGGCTCGAGCACGCCGCGATGACGACGCTCAAGAATCCGCGCGGCAACGCGCGGCGCAGCACCAGGTGGCGTACGTCGCTGGCCAGGTGTGGGACGCCGAGCGCCAGGGGACCGACCAGCAGGAGCCAGGCAGGCGCGAGCACGCTGAGCACCAACGCCAGCATGATGCCGCCGCTCGCCAGCAGCGCGAGGCGGCGCTCCCGACGAACCAGCAGCGGCCCCACCCGGCTGGCCGCGAGCCAGCCGAGCAGCTGGCCGCGCACTCGGTCCAGCCACCACGCCTCGCGGGTGCGCGCCGCGAGCGATGGGCTGCTGGAGAGGTCGAGGCTTGCCACGCTCCCCCGATCGAGGCCGACGGCGCGGGTCCGCGTCAAGCGCTTGGCGCAACCACGAGCGGATCCGTCCGATCGAACTGCGTTCAAGCATCCAGCGACGTGGCCGTATTGGCCATTAGGTTCGCGCTTGAGCGCGCGGCTCTCCGCAGGACGCGAGGAGTTCATGATGAGCAAGAAGTTCTCCAACCCACCCACCCTGGCCCCGACTCGGGGGAGCTTTCGGCTC
The DNA here is from genome assembly GCA_020430865.1 of Myxococcales bacterium. The sequence goes on along the minus strand of JAGQIY010000359.1, from coordinate 3,007 downwards.
TCCGAGCCACCTTCCTTCCGCTGGTTTCGCGACCTGCCGTCGATGAGTGGGCCGCCGAGCGTGCCCCCGGAAGCCGAAGCCGGCGAGCGCAAGCGCTTGCAGGCCCACGTCCACAGCCTGGAGGAGCAGCTCGAGAGCCTGAAGAGCGCGCACCTCGGGGCGATCGAGGCGCTGGAGAGCGACTTCGAGCGTCGCTTGGAGGATCACACCCGGCAGTCCGGGTTGCTGCTACAGCGCGTGCAGTCCGAGCAGCGAGAGCTGCTTCGAGCCTACGAAGACCTCGATCTGTACGCGGCACGCCTGGAGGCAGATCGCGTCGGGGCGCGCCACGCCCAGGCGCAGCTCTTGGGGGAGCGTGACCGCGCGCGGCGCGAGGTCGAGGAGCTGCGTCAGCTGGTGGAGCAGTACGAGAACGAACGCGTCTCGGTGGTGCGCAACCCGTTCAGCGAGGTTCCCGGTGCTGGCGAGGGGGGCTACCCCGAGAGCGCCATCCACCGTGTCAGCAGCGTGCGTCAGGTGCTGCGTCCGTCGCCTTCGATGAGCGACGAACTGGAACCCCAGAAGCGTCGGGTCGGTTGACAGAGTCCGGAGAGCATACCTGACTCGAGCCGCGAGGTGCGCTAGCCCTGGCGGCTTCATGCTGGCCGCTTCCCTCGCCCTGGTGATCGCCGTCCTGAGCAGCCTGGGCTGGGCCGCGTTCGACGCGTCCCGCAAGGCGCTGGTGCGCCACGCCAGCCCCGCTTGCCTGGTGGTGCTCTTCGGCGCAGGACAGCTGCCTTGCTTCGTGCTCGGAGTGTTGATCTGGGGCGCCCCAGAGCTGAGCCTGGCCTACGTTCGCCCGGGGCTGACCTGCCTGGTCGCGAACGTCGCAGCCAACCTGCTCTTTTTTCACGCGGTAAAGCTGTCGCCGATCAGCCGTACGGTGCCTCTGTTGGCGCTCACTCCGGTATTCGCGGCACTGATCGGCTACCTGCTCCTGGACGAGCACCCCTCTCCGCGTCAGTGGGGCGGAATTGGCGTGATCGTGCTCGGCGCCTGGTCGCTGAACGCTGGCCAGGGCCTGAAGGGATTGGTGCTCGGCGTGCTGCGCGAGCGTGGCAGCCTCTACATGGCGTTGGTCGCCGGCGCCTGGGCCATTTCGGCCACCAACGACAAGCTCGCACTGCCTCACGCCAACGTGGCGTTTCACGCCAGCGTCCAGACCGGAGGGGTGATGCTGGTCGTGCTGATCTGGCTCCTGGTTCAGGGGCGGGGGCGAGAGCTCGCCGCGGCTCGCGAGCACTGGCTGGCGCTGGGCGTGGGCGTGTTCGTCAGCGTGGCGGCTCTGGGGCTGCAGCTGATCGCGATTCAGACGCTGCTGGTCAGCTTGGTGGAGGCCATCAAGCGCGCCTTCGGTGTGGTCGGCTCCGTGGTCAGTGGTCGGGCGCTCTTCAGGGAGCCGGTCACGCCGAGCATGCTGGTCGCCTGCGGTCTGCTCAGCCTGGGTGTTTTTCTGCTGATCTGAGCAGGCGGTCGATCAGTCGTCCGGGGTCGCTGTCCCAGTGAAAGAGGTTCGAGTGCTCGGGCTTGATGAAGCCTTCCGTTTCCGCGTGGCGAAGCCACAGCGCGAGGTGCCGGTAGTAGTCGTCGACGTCGAGGACGCCGATGGGCTTGTGATGGATGGCGAGCTGGGCCCAGGTCGCCACCTCGAACAGCTCTTCGAAGGTCCCGAGGCCGCCCGGGAGCGCGATGAACGCGTCCGCGAGACTGGCCATGAGCGCCTTGCGAGCGTGCATGTCGACGGTGACGTGCAGCTCCGTCATCCCGGAGTGCGCCAGCTCGCGCTCCTTGAGAGCTTCGGGGATCACCCCGATCGCCTGGCCTCCAGCCGCCAGCACGGCGTCGGCGGTCGCCCCCATCAGCCCGACGTGGCCACCACCGTTGACCAGGCCGACGCCGCGCGCCGCCAGCGCCTGTCCGAGACTCACGGCGGCTTCGCGGTAGCTGGTGCGGTTTCCGGCGCTCGAGCCGCAGAACACGCAGATCCTTTGCATCCGCAGGCACATAGCCTCCCCTCGCGAGGGCGCCAATCGTCCCTCGCCGTGAGGCACGTGCCCGACGAGCCGCTATGCTGTGCGGGATGCGACGTGTCCTCCCTCTGGTGTTCCTGGCTCTGACGACTTTCGGCTGCAGCTCCGACGATGGCTCGGGGAGCGACGGGGCCGCGGGTTCAGGCTGCCCGAACGACGGCAGCAGCTACGACTCCGAAGCTCAGCAGCTCGAGTGCGACGTGCTGACCTTGGTCAACCAGGTACGCGCTCGAGGAGCCACGTGCGGTGGCGAGGCGATGCCGGCCGTCGGCTCGCTGCGCATGAACGCGCCGCTGCGTACGGCGGCCCGTAACCATGCCATCGACATGGCGACCCACGACTACTTCGATCACGACAGCCAGGACGGCACCACCGCCTTCGAGCGCATGACCTCGGCGGGCTACGGCTGGAGCACCGCCGGTGAGAACATTGCCGCGGGGAGCGGGACGGCGCAGGGTGTGATGGATCAGTGGATGAACAGCCCAGGGCACTGCAAGAACATCATGAGCGGCGCCTTCGTGGACATCGGCATCGGCTACCGGATGCAGGCCGGGTCGGCGTACACCCACTACTGGGTTCAGGACTTCGGCTCCCCACGGTAATACTCTCCCGCGCGGGCTCCGGGGGCAAAATGTCCCGGAGGGTCGTCGGCCGTCGTGCCGGTAGATCGCGCCCAGGCAGTGGCGGGGCGGTTTGGCTTTACAGCGCACTCTGGCGCCTTATCCTTCAGGGAACCCTACGCTCCGCGGTCTCTTGAAGACCGCTCGGAGGCTGGGGCTGGCGGGAACAGATCCCGCTCCGGACTGGTTGACTTCACGCGCTTGGCCCTCACTGGCCCACCCGCTACCGCTTTTCCGGAGTTCCGCTGGGACTCGGGAGCCGGGCTGGGTAGGCGGCGCTCGCAGTGCGCGAAACATCGAGACTCACCCCCAAACCCG
>JAGQIY010000358.1 GCA_020430865.1 Myxococcales bacterium | reverse complement strand
CAGGGCGCATGGCGACTGACGTGACGCTGCGCTGCGTGGAGCTGTGTGGCGGCGCCGGTTACAGCGAGACCGAGCTACTCGAGAAGTGGGCGCGCGACTCCAAGATCCTCGACATCTTCGAGTGCACCCAGCAGATCCAGATGCTGGTCGTCGCCCGGCGCCTGCTGGGCAAGAAGTCGAGCGAGCTACGGTAAGGAGAGTCTCCTGAGCAGCGGCGCGGGTCGTTCGACGCAGGCTTTGCGTGGAAAGGCTCGCGCCTCTGTGTTTCCCGGTCTTCCTCGCGTCGTCTGCTCGTTTGCGTCGCGTTGACAGCGTCTCGGGGCTGGGTGAGTGTTTCCTGCGCATTTCGGACCAGTTGGGTTGGCTGGCGCGGGCGCGCCTGGTCGCGCCGCGAGGGCGCGAGAGGGAGAGGGGAGACGCATGAATCACACCGCACGTCGTGACTTCTTGAGACTGGTGTTGCTGGGGGGCGCGAGCCTCGGGCTGCTGCCCGCCTGCGATGACAAGAAGACTCCGAGTGGCTCCGCGAGCGGCAGCCCCGCGACCACCAGCGGGAACAGCGACAAGGAGTTCCAGATCGGTTGGTCGGTGTGGACTGGCTGGATGCCCTTCAAGCTGATGCAGGAGAAGGGCTTCCTGAAGAAGCGCGCGGACGAGCACAAGGTCAAGATCAAGCTGGTCGAGTTCAAGGGTTACATGGACTCGGTGCAGGCCTTCGCCGCGAAGAAGCTAGATGGCTGCGCCATGACCTCGATGGAGTCACTGCAGCCGGCGTCGAATGGCGTGCCCTCGGTGGCCATCCTGATCAACGACCGCAGCAACGGCGGCGATGGCGTCCTGGTGCGGGAGGGGACGGACTTGAAGGGCCTGGCGGGCAAGACGGTGCTGCTCGAGGAGTTCAGCGTCAGCCACTACCTGCTGAATCGAGCCCTCGAGTCCGCAGGGCTCAAGGAGAAGGACGTCAAGATCAAGAACATCCCCGGCGATGATGCCGGAAAAGCTTTCCTCACGGATAAGAACGTGGAGGCCGTGGCTACCTGGAATCCGCACCTCTTCCAGGCTGTGGAGCAGGGCAAGGGCAAGCTGGTCTTCTCGAGCAAGGACATCCCTGACGAGATCATGGACTTCCTGGTGATGAACGAGGACGCGCTCAAGGAGAACCCGGGACTCGGTCCGGCGCTGACCGACGCCTGGTTCGACGCCATGGCCTATTTCGCGGGTGAGGCGATGCGCAAGGACGCCATCGAGATCATGGCCAAGGGCGCAGGGTCATCCGTCGAGGACTTCGAGAAGATGCTCAAGGACACCGACCTCTTCACCGACAGGAAGAAGACGGCGGATACCCTCGAAGGGGAGAAGCTCAAGGGCACGATGGAGAAGGTGAAGAAGTTCTCCTTCGACCACGACCTGATCAAGAACGAAGGCTTCCAGATCGGCTTTGGTCACGACGCCAAGAGCCAGCTCAAGTTCGACAAGAGCTACATCAAGATCTGAAACCATGGCGAACCAGGCCCCTCCAGGGAAGTCCGAGGATCCTGCCGCACCACCGACGCGCAAGCGCACGGTGCAGATCATCGGGTCACCCGTCTCCCGCGCTCGTCAGGTGATCCTCGGGGTGATCCCGATCCTGATCCTGTGCTTGCTCTACGCTTACTTCAGCCATCAGCGCCACGTGGAAAATCCCATGGACCGCTTGATGCCCGGCTTCGATCAGCTCGCGGAAGGCCTGAAGGAGATCACGACGCCCAACAAGCGCACGGAAGAGGTGTGGCTGTGGGTCGACACCAAGGCGTCGTTGCTGCGCTTGTTCAAGGGCATGGGCTCCGGGCTCGCCATCGCGATCACGCTGGGGCTGTTGATGGGGATCTTCTCCCACGTGCGGGCGATCTTCGCCCCGCTGATGACGGCCCTCGCGAAGGTGCCGCCCCTCGCGCTCCTGCCCATCATCTTCATCTTCCTGGGCGTCGACGAGAGCTCGAAGATCGTGCTCATTGCCCTGGGGATCGCGCCGACGTTGACAAACGACATTGCGCTCGCCGGCAAGGCAGTGCCCCAGAGCGCGGTCGTGAAGGCGTATACGCTCGGAGCGAGCACGTCGGAGGTCGCTTTCAAGGTCATCTTCCCGCAGATCCTCCCGCGCATCCTCGATTCCATCCGGCTGACCATCGGTCCTGCCTGGATCTTCCTGATCGCCTCGGAAGCGATCAGCGCCGACAGCGGCCTCGGCTACCGCATCTATGTGGTTCAGCGCCAGCTGGCGATGAACGTGATCCTGCCCTACGTGCTCTGGATCGCGCTCCTCGGCGTGGTGATGGACTACGTCATCGCAGCGATCTCCCGCTGGGGCTTCCCGTGGGCGCACGATCGAGGAGGCCACTGATGGCGGAGGAAGTGGCTCGGGACTCGGCCGGGGGGGAGAGCGTGAGCCGCGAGCCTTTGACCCTCGACGTCTCCAGCGTTTGGCAACGCTATCCCAGCAAGGCCGGCCACCAGGTCGTGCTGAGCGACGTCTCGCTCAAGGTGCCGGAGCCTCAGTTCCTCACCGTCGTTGGGCCGAGCGGCTGCGGAAAGTCGACGCTGCTGCGCTTGATCCTCGGCAGCGAATCCCCGTGGAAAGGCGCGGTGCACGCCGCGGGTCGCGAGGTGGTCCATCCGGACCGCAATCGCGGTATCGTCTTCCAGAAGTACTCACTGTTCCCCCACCTGACGGTACTCGAGAACGTGATGTTCGGGCTCGAGCTGGACGGCACCTGGCTCCTGCAGAAGTGGCTGACCTGGCCCTGGTACAAGCAACGTCACAAGCAGCACCAGGAGCAGGCGATGGAGTACCTGAAGACGGTCCGGCTGGATCAGCACGCCGGGAAGTATCCCCATCAGCT